>JAGLCH010000029.1 GCA_023146355.1 Bacteriovoracaceae bacterium
AGTCTGCTCTCAAAAAGAGAAACTTTTTAAGACTCGTATAAATCTGGAAGTTTTTCAACAGATACCGAGAACATTGAGAATTAAACCATGAGTAGGCCCTGGGAGACGACCAGGGCCTATGCGTGTATTTCACTGCGGACTACTATTTTACAAAGTGGAGAACAATTCCTCCTGCTCCACCAACTGTAAATACTTGACCAAACCCGGCTTCAGATGAGAGTGAAATACTTACGTCAACTTCTGATAACTCATACTTACTTTTGGACATTGTATCGAGCAACATTGCCTTTGATACGACTTTGCCAATTTTTTCTATAGTTTTATTTAGCTTCTTCTGAAAACTTTTTTTTGATAGACGCTTCATTTTCGCCTTCCTGGGCATTGTCTGCAGTTTCTCAAATGATTCATTGAGTCCTCTGACTGATATTACCTGATTAGTATTTCCCATCTCGACTACAATTACTGGGATGGTAGAGTCATCAGCGATAAGATCCGCTGAAGAAAATATGAGTGAAAGGATAACTACTATTTTAGCTACTGATTTCATTATAACTCCTTCTTTGTGTAGTGAAGTACAACTCCACCCTCGATACCTGAACTAAATAAAACAAAGCCACCCGACACGCCAAAAGAGAACTCAACATCTATTCCCTCAAGCTTAAAATTAGGCGAAAACTCCCCCTCTACCCCTGTAGTAGTAGTACTAATTAATTGCCCTATTTCGCTTGAAGCTGCTATAAATGATCTTTCAAGGCTTTGCTCGTCCATTGAAACAATGGTCCTTATGGCCTGGTCTTGAGCATTGTTATCTACTGTGACTATAGATAAGGTCTCTAATTCTTTGCTGTGTGCAGCGGGTAAAAGCAGTATTGCACTCACCGTAAGTAACATTTTCCATTTCATGTGTTCTCCTATTTAATATTCGTCTGTTTGAGCTGGCAAACCGTAGTTTGTGATATCAAACACTGGAAGTAAAGTGCTTAGTTTATTCAGATTAATATTTTTAAGCTCAGGTCTAGAAGTTATGAAGGCAAGGGTACTACTTCTGAATTGAATTAATATTGACTGTTTGCCTGTAGGGCCCTAATATCAACTTGGTCAAGCCTGTGGCGATCATCTTTGAAGGTGAACTCCGCCAGGTCGGGAACGAAGCAACGGTAGCCAGCAGGTTGTTGTGTTGCAGGTTTGGCCATTTTAATCTTTTTCCAAATCCTTATATTCTTGCCGTTTCATAATAATTTCAGTACCTTTTACGTATGGCGTATCAAGTTTTAGCTAGAAAGTGGAGACCAAAACGTTTTCAAGATGTTATAGGTCAAAATCACATCACCCAATCCCTTCAAAATGCAATTTTGCGTGACAAAGTTGGGCAAGCGTATATCTTCACAGGTACTCGCGGAATAGGGAAAACCTCAGTGGCAAGACTCTTTGCCAAGGCATTACGATGCGAGGCGCCTGACTCAAGTGGAAATCCTTGTGGTCTGTGTAATTGCTGCCTTGATTTTGATACCGGAACATCGATGAATGTTATAGAAATCGATGGCGCTTCAAATAATGGTGTAGATAACATTCGCGACCTTATCAGCGAAGTTCAGTATCTCCCGTCTGTCGGGAAACATAAAATTTACATTATTGATGAAGTTCATATGGTTACAACTCAGGCGTTCAATGCACTTCTTAAGACACTTGAAGAGCCACCTGAACACGTAGTTTTTGTCTTCGCAACTACTGAACCTGAGAGGCTTCTAGGAACAGTTTTATCTCGCTGTCAGCGCTTTGATTTCCGTCATGCCACAGTTGGAGATCTGACAAAGCACCTTGTTGCTATTGCTGCAGCAGAAGATATAAGCTACGACTCGCCAGACCGACTCAAGCAAATAGCAGTCCAAGGAAAAGGCTCTGTTCGAGATACTCTATCTTTGTTAGATCAAGTCCTAAGTTTTTCAGAAAATAATAAAATCACTGAAGAAACTCTTGTGGTTTCGTTGGGACTTGCACGTACTTCTGCTATTCGAGAAATTATAGCGGGGATTTTTGCAGGTAATGCAGAAGCTTGCTCATCTTGCTATCGCTCATTACTTAATGAAAATGTATCCCCAAAAAATATTATGACTGCAATTCTTGATGCTCTTTATATTGTCATCAATAGAATGGATGATAGAAGACTTGTACCTGAAGACATATCGAGTTCTGAAATCTTTTGGATTTATGAGAGTTTCTCCAAAGATATTTCATGGGCCCTTGGCTCAATAGATCCAGATAAAGTCTGCGAAATACTCCTTCAAAAGATTGCCCTCCGAAGAACGTTTTTTAATAAGACCCATTCTCCAAGCTTTGTAGATCAAAAAAAAAACAGTGAAATAGTAGTCGCTGATATTAAGGTAGAAGAGCCACCTACTCCTCAGGAAGAACAAATTCCAGAAGAAAACTTCGAGCCCCCTGTTGGTGAGGCCGACGCTTGTGTTGATTTTCTGTCATCAACAGATCCTGGTCCGGTAGAACAGATCGCTTCTACCTCTGGAGTTATTGAAGAGGCAGAGACACCATTGTGTATTTTACCATGGGATAAGTTCCTAGAGTATTTGATAGAGAAATCTCCAATCACAGCATCGTACTTAGAGCAGGGAAATATTGTTCGGCCTGTATCTACAGTAGGAGATAGGATTTCAGTTGAACTCGGCTTTGATGATGCTGGAAAAACTTTTTATGAATACTTTGGAGACAAGGAAGTCAGGGACAAGGTTATTATGATGTTAAGTGAATTTTACCAAAGAGAGTTGGATAAAATTGACCTCGAAATCAACCTTGTTGAGACTGAGGAGTTTATCTCTCTTGCAGAAATTGAAGTTAAGCGCGAGGAAAATAAACGTGTCCAAAAAACGGAAGAATTGTTGAGTACACCATTGGTTATCGAAGCAAAAGAAATCTTTGGTGGAACGATAGATAAAGTGATTCTAGCAGACGAGAAGAAATAGCCGGAGGAAATGTGGCAAAAAATATGAATAATCTAATGAGACAAGCTCAGCAGATGCAAGCAAAAATTGGAAGTTTACAGAAAGAACTAGAGACCAGAGAGATGGATATCTCAGCAGGTGGTGGCGCTGTAAAAATAAAAATAAATGGGAAACAAGAAATAATTGACTTAAAGCTAGACCCTGAGTGCGTTGACCCAGAAGATATTGATACGCTTGAGGACCTTGTGAGAACTGCTGTTAATCAAGCAGTAACTCAGTCGCAAGAAATGGTTAACTCTGCAATGAGCAAAGTAACTGGTGGCGCAAATATTCCAGGACTATTCTAAGGAATGGAATTACCTACGATCATTCAAGATGTTGTCGAGCATTTGAGCAGACTTCCAGGTGTTGGTGGAAAGACTGCTCAGCGGTATGCTCTAGCAATGGCAAAGTGGCATCACGAAGATGTTACATCACTTGGTCGCGCAATTGGACAAATTACTGAACTTAGAAAATGTATAAAATGTGGTATGTTTTCAGATGATGATCTTTGTCATATTTGTGATTCGACACGAGCTGGGTCTAGTGTTTTGTGTGTAGTTGAAAACATTAGTGACTGTATTGCCATTGAAAAAAGTGGAACCTTTCGTGGGCTTTACTATATTTTAGGTGGAGTACTAAATCCTTTGATGGGAATTGGCCCTGATGAGCTAGGACTTGATCGACTCATAAGGCGAATAAAAGAAGAGGAAATCGGAGAAGTGATTCTTGCGATTAATCCTTCTGTTGAAGGTGATGCGACCTGCTCGTACATTAATCAAATAATGCCGGAAGATTCATCAGCGCAGAGAATTGGTTTTGGTATACCCATGGGGGGAAGCCTTGAGTATTTGGATGCAATGACAATTAGTAAGGCCTTAGAAAATAAAAAAAAGATGTGAGGATATTATGGCGATTGAAATCGCTCCTTCGACATTTACTAGATTTTTCAATAAGACAAAGTTTGACTTGGACTTTTCTCGAATCTCACTCTTTGTCCTGAGAAAAGATGGTGTAGTCGTACATTCAATCTCAGATATGCCACGTAGTGATATCTCTTCTATTGGCGCTCTATTAGGTGGGGTTTGGCAAGCTGCTGAAGCTTTGTCTGACTTTATACCGAACAAAAGTGAAGACCTTGAATTTCGTCTTGGATTTGATTCAACTAGTGATGGCGTATATGTATTACCAATTCATATCTTTGATACCGTTTATTATTTGGGGACGATCTACCATGGGACGCATAGTCCAGGACACTTAAAGTCAAAAGTACGATCGATTGGTTTTAAGCTTGAGTCATTTCTTGAGTCTAATGCCGAAGTAAAAAATGAAACTAGCAAGCAGTTCCTCTTTGATGAAATTTCAAATGATGAGATGGATCAGCTATTCGCTTTTTCGGAGAATTAATATGTCGTTTGTGAATTACCACACTAAAGAAATTAACTGCAAGATTGTTTACTATGGCCCAGGCCTTGGTGGAAAAACGACAAATATTCAGCACGTTTATCAAAAAACGAGTGGAGATAATAAAGGAAAGATCATTTCGCTTAATACCGAAAATGAACGGACTCTATTTTTTGATTTTTTGCCACTTGATCTCGGACAGATTCGAGGATTTAGAACTCGCTTTCACCTTTATACTGTCCCCGGACAGGTGTTTTATGAGGCGTCGCGAAAGCTTATTCTTCGTGGTGTAGACGGAATTGTATTTGTTGCAGACTCCCAGGTTGAAAAGATGGATGCTAATATTGAAAGTCTTGAGGGGCTTAAGCGTAATCTTTTGGAGCAGGGATACGAAGTCGACAAAATTCCACTTGTTATGCAGTGGAACAAACGCGACCTACCAAATGTGACCTCAATTGAAGAGCTTGAAAAGAAGCTTAACCTTTGGGAGTCTCAATCTTATGAGGCGACTGCAGTTAAAGGGGACGGAGTCTTTGAAACTCTTAAGACAATTAGTAAAATGGTACTGATGAACATTAAGGGTGGGCTTAATTAGATGAGCGATATTTATACTGCCCACTATTCAGTTCTAAAAGAAGAATGCATTCACTACCTCACAGAGAATGCTTCTGCAGAAGGACGTAATTACTACGCAGATCTTACGTTTGGTGGTGGCGGCCACTCATTTGCACTTCTTGAGTCATCAGATAACGCTCATGTTTTTTCTACTGATCAAGATCCAGATGCTCTTGCCAATGGTAAAAAGAGAATTGAACAGCACTCTGCAGGGAGTCGTCTCAATTTACTTCCCACTAATTTTGAAAAATTTCCAGAGATAATCGCAGAAAAGTATGCAGAAGAAATTGAGCAGTACGGCGGATTTCAGGGGATCATGATGGATCTTGGCGTTTCAAGTCATCATTTTGATGAAGGACGCAGGGGGTTTTCATTTCGTTTTGATGCTCCACTCGATATGCGAATGAATAGTGAGGATTCAAATATTCAAACAGCAGCAGATTTAGTGAACAACTACTCTGCTGAAGACCTCGAAGCTCTAATCAGTGATTACGGAGAAGAGATTTTTGCAAAGCAGATTGTTCAAAATATAATTTCGAAGAGAAATGAGGCCCCAATCCAAACGACTAAGGATTTAGAGGATATTATTTTTCATTCATATCCAAAGAAGATGCGATTTGGAAAGGCCAGCCCATCTACAAAAACATTCCAAGCGCTCCGAATTGCTGTTAATCGTGAGCTTGATGTTCTTGAGAGTACAATTGCACGATTATATCCACTGCTAAGGCCTGGCGGACGTCTTGCCATTATCAGCTTCCATTCTCTCGAAGATAGAATAGTTAAACGAGAGTATAAAAATATTTCTGATAATGGTGAATTTTTGTGTAGAATATTAACTAAGAAGCCAATAGTTCCAACGGAAAGGGAACTTTCAGAGAATAGTCGATCCCGTTCGGCGAAGCTTAGGGTAATTGAATGTATCAATGAAGAGATGCTTTCTCCCAAAGAACTGAAAAAAAGAAAATATCAAGGAATGAGGAATGGCAACGAGAAGTAGAAAAAAAGAAAATCTACAAACTAGAGCATTGAATTCAATCAAGAAAGTTGTATTTAGTTCTCAGGGCTTTCCTATTTGCCTTTCTCTTGTACTGTTAGCATTTCTTTTCGTTGTTTTTCGAATGAAAGTAATAGAGTTTGAAGACAAGATTTCAAAGGTAAACTACGATATTGAAAAGATTGTAAGAGAGAATAAAAGATTGAAGGCCAAGAAGGCGAGGTTACTCTCACCAAAGAGACTTCGCAATTTAGCGCGTCAATATAACTTAAGCGAGCCTAAGCAGGAACAAGTTATTTTAGTTCCATAAAGAATTTATAATGAAAGAAGAGCAAAGCAAGATCTACCGAACACTTCTCGTGTTTGGTGTCTTAGGCCTTTTAATGATTATCAGGGCCTTATTTCTACAAGTTATCAATCGCGATAAACTTGTGACTCGCTATGAGGGGCAGACCATAAGAAGGGCCGTTGTTTACCCACATCGAGGTGCCATTTATGACCGCAATGGAAGTACCTTTGCAATCAGCTTGAAGTCATACACGATGGCCGTCACTCCAAAACAATTTAAAAAAAAGCAGAACCGTCGAAATATCTACAAGCAAATTGCAGAAATCGTCCCACAGCTTAATTTAAGAATGATTGAAAAGAAGGTGAAGAGTAGATCCTCCTACACTAATCTTATCAAGAAAATTGATCTGTCTGATCCTCAGATTAATAATATTAGAATGCTTGCCAGAAAAGTTGGTGGCATTCATATTGACCCCGCTCCCAAGCGTTACTATCCAAACAATGAACTTCTCTCTCAGACATTAGGCTTTGTTGGTCGCGATAATCGTGGACTTGCTGGGATTGAGTACCTATTTGATAAAGAATTAAGAGGACGCGCTACAACAATCCGCTATATTAAGGATAATCGAGGGCGCACCTTTGGAAGAACTGTTGAAGAACTAGGAGAAAGTTCTAAAGACTTATATTTAAGTATTGATAAGCAACTGCAAGCAATTGCGGAAAAAGCAATCAAGGAAGCTGCACTAGAGTTTGATGCAATTAAAGCAGGTGTCGGTGTCATGGATGCAGATACGGGAGAAATTTTGGCAATGGCCAACTATCCTTCCTTTGATCCCAATCAACCTAAATCAGTAAAGGTAGGACTTCGGAAGCTTCCATTTGTCAGCGATCCTTTTGAGCCGGGGTCAACATTTAAAATTTTTACGGTAGCATCTGCGCTAGAAAATAAAATGGCAACTCCTGATCGATCATTTTATTGTGAGAAAGGGTTGTACCGAGTTCAAGGTCATGTGATCAGCGAGGCCGAAAGTAAAAAAAAATACGAATGGCTTACCGTTAGAGAAATTATTGAGCATAGTTCAAATATTGGTACGACAAAAATTGCCTTTGACCTCACATTTCCAAAGCTTAGAAAAACTTTGGCAGATTTCAGGATTGGAAGAAAAACAGGAATTGAAATTCCTGGTGAATCGAGAGGAATATTTACTTCAAAGAAAAATATCACCCCCCTGAGTTTGAGTAATATTAGCTTTGGCCAAGGTGTGGCAACCACAGGAATTCAAATCCTCGCTGCCTATGCCGCTATTGCAAATGGCGGAACCTATATGACTCCCACTATTATCAAAGGGAAAAAGTCTAAGGGTGAGCGTATCATGTCAAAAAAGACAGCAGACCAATTAACAGATATGCTTGTCGGTGTAGTAGAAAAAGGAACTGGTTCAAAAGCTAGAATAAATCATTTTGTAATTGCTGGGAAAACATCAACTGCTCAAAGACCTTCACCTTCAGGTGGTTACAACGGTTATGTTCCTGGTTTCGTCGGCTTTCCTGTGAATATCGACGACCGCTTTGTTATTTATGTTTATGTCGATCAACCAAAGAAAAAATCTTACTACGGAAATACTGTTGCCGGCCCAGTGTTTAGAAAAATTGCCGAGTACATGTTATATAAGAACAAAAACTTTTCGAAGTTTGCTGCTCATGACAAAAAGAAGGCGACTAGCAAATCTTTAAAAAAAATTAAAGTCAACCGTGTGAAGCGTTGGACAGGAAAAGGTCGCCTTCCAAACTTTATTGGTCTAGATAAAATATCAGCGATTGAGCTTGCAGATAAGTTACAAATTAAAATAAAACACCGCGGACGTGGTATCGTTAGTGACCAGTCTCCTAAAGCAGGAATTCCCTTTAAACCAAATCAGGTACTAAGACTGATTTATTCTCCACCAAGCTATGAATAAAACAATGCTCAACGAACTTTTTAAAGATCTCTTTCCATCTCATATAGATGTTAGAGGCGGGTTCTTCTCGAAGATAACAACGAATCTACAAAAAGCAGGACGAGGTGAGATTGTTTTTTACCGTATCCAGAATACTGATTCGGCGTATGACGTATTTATGGATCGCTTAGGTGAAAATACTCAGAGTCTTCTTGTTGTTAACTCCGTCTCAGAAAAACTAATTCAGAGAGGGAACTTCATTTGTATTTCTTTTGATAAGTTTCATGAGGCCCAGCGGAGAATTGCAGATGACTTTTATCCCAGGGATAATAGCATTAAAATTGCAGGTATAACTGGTACCAACGGAAAGACCACAACTGTTAATGTAGCAATGCAAATCGCAAAGATTCTTGGCAAACGCACAATTGCGATCGGTACTATTGGCATAACTGATGCTAGCGGAGAGGTACTTGAGGACCTTGGTGCAACTACACCATCTTATGTAGAGCTACGTCGTATTCTTCATCGGTATAGCGGAAAAGTTGATGGTATTTTTCTGGAAGTTAGCAGTCATGCTCTTGATCAAAAAAGGCTTGGTGATATTAGGTTATCTGCTGCTGCTTGGACTAGTTTTTCTCAAGATCACCTGGATTATCATAAGACAATGGATGCTTATTTTTCTGCAAAGAGTGAAATTATAAGGTCTAGCATTATGGATGGTGCCCATTGTTTTGTCCCCGCAAGTGAAAAAGAACTTGTGGATAAGCTAAAAAATTATCATACAGTAAGAGTTGCTCCTACCCTTGATCAGTCAGACTTGCCGCTCTTTTTTCATCCTAAATATAATAAAGCAAACCTAGAGCTTGCACTTGAACTCAACCGTGAGCTATGGGGGGGGGAGATCAATATAGACTTGAGTAATATTTCTACCCCTAAGGGGCGCTTTTCGATTATCAAGGTTGATCATATTCTCGCTGTTATCGACTATGCTCACACTCCAGATGCTTTGAGCAATGTGTGTCAAGCTGTTAAGGATTCATTTTCTGACTATCAACTTGTTGTGGTATTTGGGTGTGGAGGAGATCGTGATAAGTCAAAGCGTGCAAAAATGGGTGCCGCTGTTGACGAGTACACAGATCGTATTTTTGTCACATCGGACAACCCTAGGTCAGAGGAACCCGAAGCAATAATTGACGATATTGTCTCAGGGATTCAAGGGCCTTTTGAGCGTCACGTTGATCGAAGGGAGGCCATTTTGAAAGCAATGGACTCGTGTGATCAAAAATCATTAGTTTTAATTGCAGGTAAAGGTCATGAAGAATATCAAGAAATCTCAGGCATAAAAAATTACTTCAGTGACTTTGAAATAGTTGAAGAGTGGAGAGAGTCGAGGTTAAATGTTTAATCTTTCACTTCTTGATGGAATGGAGTCTATTCGTGAAATCGTTGGAACTTTAGCACCGTCAATAACCACAGTCAGTACTGATAGTCGCTTGTATCAAGCGAATCAGGTCTTTGTTGCAATCGCCGGAGTGAATTTTGATGCATTCACGTTTGCAGAGCAGGTTTTAAATAAGGGCTGCACATGCATGGTTCTTGAGTACAGCGATGACAAGTATCTCCAGGTTTCTGATTTTAGAAAAAAATATCCGCTTGCCTCTTTTGTTATATGTCATAGTGTGGAACTGTTTTTGGCAGAGCTGGCAAACAGACGCATAGTAGAATGGAAGATGGCGGGGGGAACAGTTATTGGCATCACCGGTTCCAATGGAAAAACAACTCATAAAGAGATGTTATTTCATCTGCTTGATAGTGTATATCCAAGTGAAATAATGGCAACAGAGGCAAATTTCAATAACCACTTTGGCGTTCCATTTACCATTCTTAAAATTAAAGACAGTGACCGATTTGCTATAATTGAAATGGGATCTAATCATCCTGGAGAAATAAGAAATCTTTCTAATATTGCTCTTCCCGATGCAGGTATCATTACAAATATTGGTGACTCCCATCTTGAGTTCTTTTTAAATAGAGAGAATGTTTTCGTAGAGAAGCGTGCACTGTTTGATGCCATCTCTTGTTCGACAAGCGCAAAAAAACTCTTCATCTTCAATGGAGAGGATTCTTATCTTAAGACATTACAAAAGTATGATTGGAGCCTTTCGTTTGGTTCGAGCGATTGTGATGTTCAGACCAACTACTCTGTAGGAAAAGTTGTTTTTAATGGAATTGAGATTAAGAACCCTAGCCTCGTGGGCAAGCACAACTATATGAATATGGTGGGTTGCTATCTTTTGGCCTGTGGGATGATTGGGCACGAATCAGCTCTTCAATCTGCTGCACTTAGTTTTATTCCAAGTATGAACCGCTCTGAAATGCTTTCCCTGGGGAGTCATACTATATTTTTGGATGCTTA
This sequence comes from Bacteriovoracaceae bacterium, assembly GCA_023146355.1. Classification (GTDB taxonomy): domain Bacteria; phylum Bdellovibrionota; class Bacteriovoracia; order Bacteriovoracales; family Bacteriovoracaceae; genus JAGLCH01. Next base: position 10,648 of record JAGLCH010000029.1, read on the forward strand.
TAATGCTAACCCATCATCTATGAAGGCCTCGATTCAAGCTTTAATTGAAGACAAAGTTTTCTCCACAGAAAAGTCTCTATTTGTACTTGGTGATATGAATGAACTGGGCGAAAGTGCAGAAAGTCTACACCGTGATTTAGCCGTTTTTTGTCGCGCCTTGAAAATAGAAAATATTCTCTTCGTTGGTCGATATGCTAAGAGTTATCTCGATGGTTGGGGTGCTGGTGCTCAAGCATACGAAAATACAGAGGATCTCCTTAAGAATTGGGAGAAAATCGTCTCTATTTACCCACAAATATTCATAAAGGGAAGTCGAACTTTACAACTCGAGTCATTAGCAGATATAAAGTACTATAATGATAACTATACCTAGTCGGGTTGTAATATATGCTATATCACCTCTTTTATCCTCTTAGTGAGGAATATATCTTTTTAAATATCTTTCGATATATCACTTTCCGTTCGATGATGGCGTTCATCATTGCGGTTGTGGTTTCCATTTTTTGGGGAAAGTATTTTATCAGCTTTATGAAATCGCGCCAGTTCGGACAAATAATCCGTAGTGATGGGCCAGAAAGCCATTTTAAAAAGGCCGGAACTCCAACGATGGGAGGAGTCTTTCTTGTTGGTAGCGTGCTTGCGGCACTTCTTTTTGCTGGAAACTTCTTTTCTATTCCGGTTCTCCTTACGCTGTTTGTAATGGGCTCATTTTTTATTCTTGGCGGACTAGATGATTATTTGAAGGTTCTAAAGAGAAATACTGATGGTGTTTCAGCGCGAGTAAAACTTATTTGGCAATTCATAACAGGTATTATTGTGGGAGTGCTTCTGCTTCATTTTGATGTGGTAGATACAAATGTCTATATTCCATTTTTTAAAGGGATGAGCATAGACCTCTCTTACTCCTATGTTTTCTTTGTTGCATTTGTAATCGTTGGCTCAAGTAACGCAGTAAACCTCACTGATGGCCTAGATGGACTGGCAATTGGGCCGATAATGACTAGTGCTGCATCTCTTGGAATCCTCGCATATGTCGCTGGACACAAAGAAATCGCAACTTACTTGTATATTCCCTATATTGAAAATGTAGGCGAATTATTCGTGATTTGCGCTGCCATTATTGGTGCTGGCGTTGGCTTCCTGTGGTACAACTCCTATCCTGCCCAGATTTTTATGGGGGATGTAGGGTCTCTTACTCTTGGTGGAGTTTTGGGCACTGTAGCAGTGATTACAAAAAACGAAATTTTATTTGTTTTAATCGGTGGTGTTTTTGTTGCCGAAGCGGTCTCCGTAATTTTACAGGTCGGATCATATAAAACGAGAAGAAAAAGAATATTTAAGATGGCACCACTGCACCACCACTTTGAACTACTTGGGTGGCCAGAGCCAAAGGTTATAGTAAGATTTTGGATTATTAGTGCCGGCCTTGCAATTCTTGCATTGGCCACATTAAAAATAAGATAGGAGTTATTTATGGAGCGTTTTCGCGGAAAAAAAGTTCTTATTGTTGGAATTGGAAAGACCGGTTTTAAACTGATCAATTTCTTCAATATGCTTGAGTGTGATATTCGAGTAACTGATATCAAGCCAATTTTCGACTTGAATAAGGCAGTTAAGAAACTAAAAAAGATTAAGCCAGCGCCTCAAATGACTTTTGGTGAGCATTGCAATGAGGACTTCCTTGAAGCAGATGTGGTTATTTACTCCCCGTCAGTAAAACATAACATGCCTCAGCTTGAGCTCGCTCGAAAAGAAGGGAAGGAAGTTTATAGTGAATTTGCATTAGCAAACATGCTATGTGATCGCCCTATAATTGCAGTCTGTGGCAGTCATGGAAGAACAACAGTTGCTCACATGATTGGTTTTTGCCTCAAACTTGAAGGGAAAAATGTATTTGTTGGTGGAACAACTGACGTTGCATTCATTGACTACTGTATTCAACCTGGAAAGGAAGAGATTGATTACGTCGTGGTTGAAGTTTCAGCTGTTCAAATGCTAGGACTTAAAGATTTTCATCCTAAGATGATTGTCTTCACAAGCATTAGTGAGGATTACTCTGAAGATCACTTCAGTTCTCCAGGTGAGTTTATTGAAACTAAGCTAAGCGTAATTAAGGCGCTATCTCCTGATGATACACTCATCGTCAATTTTGATAAATTGAGAAATAATAACTTCTTTAGAAACGCCAATTGTCAGACCTATTGGTATTCGCGCAAGTCATTTGTTGAGCAGGGAGTTATTGCTGAGGTTCAGGGAACACACTTTCACGGGAGAAGAATTCACTCAAATATATGCTGCCATTCAGAATTTAAAGTGAATAGCATGAGAATCATTGGTCAAGAAAATCGCGAAAACTTACTCGCTGCAATTACGGCATGCAAGTCAATCGATGTTTCTGATGACTCAATTCAGACTCTTATTGAGCGATTTCCAGGGATCCCTCACCGTCTTGAATTTTTGCTTGAAAAGAATGGAGTTCGTTTTTACAACGACTCTAAAGCAGAAACAATGGGTGAGCTGATTCATAGTCTAGAGGCATTTAAGGCACCAGTTATTTTGATCGCTGGTGGTAAGGATGATGAAGAACTCGAGTTTGAGCCATTTGTTGGTGACATGATTGATAATACTCGTCTAATGGTTCTTGTTGGTGAGTGTAAAGAACGATTGAATCGTGCAATCGCAGCTCATGATAAAACATTTATTGTTGGCTCTTTTGAAGAATCAGTTTTGTTTGCTTACCAAAAATCTAGAAATGGTGATGTTATAATTCTGTCTCCAGGTAACAAAGCATCTGATTTTTTCCGTGACTTCGAGGAGCGTGGGAATTACTTCAGAAAGTTAGTTTACCAACTATAATTTCAATAATACTGAAAGATATAATGGCGACTTAACGGTCGCCATTTTTATTTTGAGCGTGCTAGAATAAATGTATGGAACACAATAAAAAAAGTACTTTCGATCCTGCAACCTTGATCGGTACTAGAAATATATTTTTATTTATTCTTGGAGTAATTTGCGTCTTTGGAATCATTATGGTTCTTTCGGCCAGCTTTGGTTATTCAAGAGACGTATATGGTACTTCATTTCACTATTTTTATCGGCAGCTAATTTTTATGCTGCTTGGTAGTGGAGTCGCATTTTTAATTAGTCGAACGAAAATGAAAATGTGGTTCAAATACGCTGAGTATCTCAACTGGATCGCGATAGTAGCAATTGTACTCACATTTGTTCCTGTTATAGGCGTCAAGGCTAAAGGCGCCCATCGCTGGTTAAATTTTGGACTAAAAGTTCAGCCGGGAGAATTCGTAAAGTACTCGATAGTTATTCCGGCAATCTACTATTTTGATAAGTTTTCTGATCGCACAATAGAGCAGAGATTAAAAATGGCCATTCCTCTTTCGGCGCCATTGCTATTACTTCTTGTTCAACCTGACTTTGGAACATTTGCCATCTGTTCATTGATTATGCTTTTTGTTGCCATGATGAGTCCAATGCCTCGCAAATATTTTTACACTGGGTTTGGTGGAATTGTTATTTTTGGTAGCCTTACTCTAGTCGCTGCTCCCTATCGTGTTAGAAGACTTCTTGCATTTTTGGACCCTTGGAAAAATCCACAGGGAGATTCATTTCAATTGATTCAATCTCTTCAAGCATTTGCAGGAGGAGGTTTTTTTGGGAAAGGGTTAGGAAATAGTGTTGAGAAGCTTCACTACCTACCAGAGGCCCATAATGATTTTATCTTTAGCATTATTGGTGAAGAGTTTGGATTTATTGGGATACTACTTATCGTTGGCCTGTTTTTAATTTTTCTATTCTTTGGATTTAGGCTTGCAGTTATGGTGAGAGATAAGATGTCTAGGTTTTTAATTTCTAGTATTGTCTTTCTAATTGGCATACAGGCCTTTTTTAACATGGGTGTAGTCATGGGGGTTTTGCCAACGAAAGGTCTCAACCTTCCCTTTATCAGCTATGGCGGATCATCTCTTCTTGCCAATTTTGTTGGGATAGGTCTAATTCTATCCGCAATTAGATATGAAAATTTTCAAGAATCTTTTCATCGCGGAGTGAGGCCGAATAATTCAGAGAATAATTCCTTACGTAATAAATTAAATCGCTACTAAAGAGAGGAAAGAGTGTTTATAACTCAAGAAAATATTACAGTTCACTTTGTTGGAATCGGTGGCATCGGGATGAGTGGTATTGCCGAAGTCTTGGTAAGTTTAGGCTATCGTGTTACCGGATCTGATATTACACGTTCGGGAAATGTTGAGAAGCTCGAGTCCCTCGGCGCAAAAATCCACATTGGTCACAAGTATGAGAATATAGCAGAAGATGTAACGGTACTAGTCTACAGCTCTGCTATTGACGAAACGAACCCTGAAATTGTTGCAGCGAGAGATAAGCAGGTTCCTCTTATGAGACGCGCAGAAATGCTTGCGGAACTCATGAGACTCAAGCATGGTATTGCTGTTGCAGGTACTCATGGTAAAACAACTACGACCAGTTTTCTTGCCACCATTCTTGCTGAAAGTGGAATTGACCCAACTTATATCATTGGTGGAATCGTTTCAAATCTATCGGGACACGCTAAAGTTGGCAAAGGTAAGTGTCTCGTAGCTGAAGCAGATGAGTCCGATGGCTCATTCCTCCTATTAAATCCGATCATGTCAGTCATCACAAATATTGACCTCGATCATATGAATTATTATGGCACTGAAGAAAATCTAATTCATTCCTTTAAAAAGTTTGCCAATAAAGTTCCATTTTATGGAAAATGTGCCCTCAATGCACATGATGAAAGATTGATGCAGATAAAGAAAGAAATGAAAAAACCTTGGCTTACATTTGGTATCCATGACCTCGGTGTTGTTGCAGACTATGAAGCGAGAGATGTTATACAGACAAATGCTGGGGCCCGTTATCAGCTTTATATTGAAGGTGAGCATAAGGGAGAAATTTCAATATCTATCCCCGGCGATCATAATATCTTAAATTCACTTGGTGCGATCTCGATGGCACATCAAATGGGAGTTGAAGTAGATTCAATCTGTCATTCTATTTCTAAATTTGAAGGAATCGCAAGACGTTTTCAAATTCTTCACACAAGTGATGAACTTGAGATCATTGATGATTATGCACATCACCCAACAGAAATTGTTAGTACACTCAAGGCAGTAAAAGAGACACGACCTACTCGTAAGGTTCTCGTTGTTTTTGAACCTCACCGCTATAGTCGTACCCGTGATTGCTGGAAAGATTTCTTTCACTGCTTTAATCACGCAGATGAATTGTATCTTTGTCCAATTTACGCAGCAAGTGAGGCAGTCATTGAGGGGATTTCAGCTGAACGTCTTGTTAGTGATATTAACAGCTTCCATCCGAATCAGGCCCGTGCTCTTTCCTCACTTGAGGAAATTGAAAAGGTAATCGCTAAAAATAAAGGTGAAAAGCTGACACTTGTAACTCTTGGTGCAGGTGCAATCGGGAGAAATATTCGCGAGTTTGTTTCGACTAAACTGTAGTCTACCGCGTAGATTTAAATGTCCCCATATAACTTGCCGAGTCGTAAATTATATAGCTATAATTATATATGTTTAACTAAAGCTGTAGCGAGTTATGACGAACAATTTTAACCTTATATTTGCAAAGACAATTTTTTTCCTCACGATTACCGTGTTGGGTGTCTTAGTAACTGACATTGGGATTTCAGCATCACACCCTAGAAGTGATAAGCTGAAGTACCGCAATTCATTTGGGAATTGTCCAAAAAAAGTTGCAGGCAGCCTCGCTATGACTATCATGAGCGAGTTTGAGAAAAACTTCTCTCTTCGCGATGTGAAAAAAAAGATTGTTACAGAAAAGCTCACTCAAGAGCACTACATATCCAGCTATGAAATTAAGTACAACCCTATAAAAGGCATTGTAGATCTTAAGCTTAACTGCCCTGAGCCATTCATGAACGTTCAGTTCTTTAAAGAAAGTGGCCTCGAGTCCTATAATGCTATTTTGGTCGAAAGTGGAGAGCTGTACGACCCAACATATGAAGTGCTCTTAAAGATGGATAACAAGCTTACTCGCAAACTTCCATTTTTGGCACTACCTGACCCTGATGGTGAGATTAATACTGGTGTGAAAAATCAGATTTCTTCCATCACTGCACTAATTCGAAAGATGAAACCCAAATTTCGCCACAACCTATCAGAATTAATAGTCAACGATAGTGACCAGCTCACGATCATCCTGTCTATTAACGGAAGAACCTCAAGTGTTTTTCTTGGAAATGATGAGTGGAATACTAAGGTGATGAAACTACAGAAGATAATGGCATATATGAAGTCGGAAAAGCGTATTCCGACGATCATTAATTTAACTAATGCCAAGAAAGTTGTTGTCAAGTTCAACGACAAATTTTAGCATTTAGTATGCGGTAATTATCCGCTTGGCAGAATGAATCTGTCTTTTATGAGAAAGGAATCTCATGAGTGAAAAAAATATAATTGTCGGAATAGACGTTGGCACAACTAAAGTTTGTACTTTGGTAGGTCAGTCCCGTCCTGGCGGTGACCCTGAGATCATTGGTATCGGAAATTATCCTAGCCACGGCCTCAAAAAAGGCACCGTTGTTAATATCGATAAAACAATCAACTCCATATATAATTCTCTGAACGAGGCCCAGTTAATGGCCGGAGTTAATATAACTCGAGCGACTATTGGGATTGCGGGCAGCCATATCTATAGCTTCAACAGTTCAGGAGTTGTTCCAATTAAGGGAAAAGAGATAACTCAAGAAGATGTTGAGCGTGTCCTGGAAGCAGCGAAGGCCGTTGTGATACCATTGGATCGAGAAATTCTCCATGTGATTCCTCAAGAGTTCAAAGTAGATAATACAACTGGAATAAAAAACCCTGTAGGAATGTGTGGGATGAGACTCGAAGCTCATGTGCATATCGTTACCGGAAGTGTTTCTCTCATCCATAATCTTGTACGATGTGTTGAGCAGGCAGGTGTTCATGCTGAAAATATTACTCTTCAACCAATAGCTTCTTCTCAAGCAGTTTTAAGCGTTGAAGAGAAAGATCTTGGAATTGTTCTAGTAGATATTGGTGGCGGGACAACTGATATTGCCGTATGGAAAGAGGGAAGTTTGATTCACTCTCAAGTGATACCTGTAGGAGGAAATCATTTTACCAATGATCTTTCCATTGCCCTAAAGGTATCTCACGCTGAAGCAGAGCGCGTGAAAGTTAATCATGGCTGTGTTCTTCAAGAGAAAATAAATCAGTCTTCACACATTACTGTTAAAGGTTTAAGTGAAGGAAAATCGGCAGAGGTACCAATTCAAAGACTTGTAGAAGTCCTTGGGGCCAGAGCTGAAGAACTATTCAATATGATTCAAAATATTATTAATGAGTATGATCTTTCTGGTGAAATTACCGCTGGAGTAGTTTTGACCGGTGGTGGCGCTCTTATTCGCGGTATGAGTGAGCTGGGAGAATATCTCATCAATCATCCCGTTAAAGTTGGCTATCCTGTACCATTTGGTGGAATGACAAATATTATGCAGAAACCTCAGTACTCAACAGTTTTAGGACTGTTGCTCGATGCAAGTAAGAACCCCGACTGCGGCATGGCATTCGATGAAGTTGTAAGAGAAGTCGGTACTGATGAAATTGCAACGGCCACCCGGTTTGGCAAATCTTTAAAATCAATTTTCGGAGAATTTTTCTATTAGGAAAAAGGAGTATTTTATGTTCGAAGTATCAGAGAGCGAGACTTCAGAGTCAGGTGCAAAAATTAAAGTTATCGGTGTTGGTGGTGGCGGCTGTAATGCTGTAAACACCATGATTAAAGCTGGTCTTTCAGGTGTAGAATACATCGTCGCTAATACCGACAGGCAAGCACTTCAAAACAGTATGGCACCGACAAAAATTCAACTTGGCTCAGAGCTCACAAAGGGCCTAGGGGCCGGAGCTAATCCTGGTGTGGGACGCCAAGCTGCTTTAGATGAATATGAAAATATCAGCGAGCACATTAAAGGTGCTGATATGGTATTTGTCACTGCAGGTATGGGCGGAGGAACAGGAACTGGTGCAGCTCCTGTGATTGCAACTCTTGCAAGAGAACTTGGTGCTCTAACAGTTGGTGTTGTAACAAAACCTTTTATCTTTGAAGGAAGAAAAAGAACAAGACAAGCAAAAGAGGGAATTCAAACTCTTGAAGAGAATGTCGACTCACTGATAACAATTCCAAATCAGAAATTACTTGATATTGCAGGCCAGAATCTTTCTTTGGTGGATACTTTTAAGAGAGCTGATGAGGTTCTGCTTAATGCTGTTCGTGGAATTTCAGATTTGATTAATAATAATGGTTATATCAATGCTGACTTTGCTGATGTTAGTACTGTTATGAAAAATAAGGGTTTTGCACTCATGGGAACCGGAACTCATAGTGGTGATGATCGCGCTGTGAGGGCCGCTACTGAGGCAATTAGTTCACCACTTCTTGATGATATAACAATTGATGGTGCAACTGGGATCATTATAAATATCACAGGTGATTCTTCACTTTCAATGCATGAGACCAATCAGGCCGTTACTCTCATTATGGAGGCCGCAGATGAGGATGCTGAGATTATCTTTGGAACAGTTATAGATGATAGTCTTGGTGAAGATATTAAAATTACAGTCGTTGCAACTGGGCTTGGCGGACAGGATCGAGTTACTTCAGAAACAGCACCAAGAACCACATTTGCTCCCCAGGTGACAGCGGAAGAAACTGTTGAACCATCTTTTTCAGAAGTTAAAATGGACAAAGCTGTTCAAGAGGAAATCATAGAAGGGCCTGTTAACTCTGTTAAAGAAGTAACTGCTGAAGCGCCAGTTATTATTGAAGAGACACCGATAGTTGCACAAGCAGAAGACAACGATCGTCCCTCAGCACTTGTTCAATCGATTCGTGATGCTGCCAACCGATATGAAGCATCGAAATCTGTAGGAGAAAGTGACGCAACTTTTTCAAAATCTACAGTCAATCCAGCACCAATTGAAAATCGTGAGCTTGGAAATACTCGAGCAAAATCAATTGCAGAACGACTTGGGTTTATGAATTTTGATGAAGATGAACTCGATAAACCTTCGTTCATGAGAAAAGATCCAGATAATGGGCCAAGGTTACAGTAAAAAAATCAAATATGAAAAGGGCGCGATTAGCGCCCTTTTTTATGAGATAAGCTTTAAAGCATTCTGAGGAGTCTGGTTGCTTTGAGCGAGAGTTGCTGTGGCAGCATCTCTAATAATAGATAGCTTAACGTTATCAGACGCAGCTCTTGCAATATCAGTATCACGTATTTGTGAGTTGGAAGCAGATAAATTTTCTTCCGATATTCCTAAATTTTGAAGAGAAGAGTCCATTCTTCCACTTAAGCTCCCAAGACTCGCCCTACTCTTAGAGATTTTATCTAAAACTCCGTCCATTTTAGAAAGAGCATTTTGCGATGATACTTTAGAACGAACATTGTTAGATGAAATGCCCAGAGTGCTTAAGTTCTTTACGGCACTTCCTACATCGTAGGCAAGAACATTACTTTTTTCTGCGCTGATCCCCACTTGGAAATCAAAACCTTCAGTATTACCAGACAGAAGCTTCTTTCCATTAAATTCAGTTTTAGAAATGACACGATTAATTTCAGTTTTGAGCTGCTGAAACTCTAAATCTACCATTTTTCGCTCGGTAGTTGCGAGAGTATCATTGGCCGTTTGTAGTGCAAGTTCACGCATTCGGATACTCATACTGCTCATTACATCGAGACTTCCCTCGGCCGTTTGAATCATTGAGATGGCATCATTTACATTACGCTTTGCCATGGCGGTACTCCGAATATTTGCCTTCATCTTTTCACTAATTGCAAGGCCTGCTGGATCAACTGCAGCATGATCGATACGCTCCCCAGAAGAGAGCTGTGAAAGCACCTTTTCTTTCTCCAGGCCGTTATTGCGCAACGCTCGTTGGGCGGCCATAGATTGTGGGTTCGTGTTAACCTTCATTGCGCTCCTTGCAACTGATATAGGCAACCATGCCCATATGAACCTTATCGGATAAACACTTGAAATACTTGAGTTGGACTGAAATTTAGATACTTAAGGAGTCTTTATATTTTTTTAGTTCAGAGCCTATAAAAAACTGCTCGTCTCTTTTACCAAAAAGTTCAACCTGAGAAATAATGTGATCATTTTCTACATTAATTTGATAATGGGTAATAATATACATTGGAGTCATCTTGTCCTTCCAATATTTTTTCTTAAAATCATGGACGTACATACTCGCCTCGGGGTTTTCTGAATCAGTCTTGACTGTTTCAATGGCACTCCATTCATTCTCGTTAACCAGTCGAAAGTGCTCAGGACAGAGATTTAGAAATTCTAACTCCATCATACAGTCTTCACAAAACATCTCCTCACAGACAGCACAGGTTCCTGAAGCCTTGACTCCTGGGTGCAGCTTACAAAAATGACCTTTGTTAACTTCACTTGCCTTTTCAAATCCCGTGCGGACAGTTGAGATAAGTTCCTTCATCTCATCATTATTTTCATTTTTACTTTCCTTCTTCGATTGATGCATTCCCTTTATAAGGTAAATGACCATTGCAAAAAGCATGATCGTTATCAAAACGAAGAAGATAAGAAATGCGATGAAAATATATGCAATGTAAGGACTATTCATAATAACTCGCTATACAAATTGAACAATTACCAGTGGACGGTAGCCTATATGAGGAATAAAGAATCTACGGCCGGCAACTCTGACCTCATCTAAAGCAATGTCCTTAGATTTAATTTTAATGCTTTTCAGAAGTATCTGCAAAAACTGATTGAACTCTGGGAGAACAAATGTTGCTGCTTCAGGGAGTCCCATATGTCCAACCTCAAACACGGGCCTAGTTTTGAATAAAGAATCTAGTCGTATGGAAATAAACAAGGTGCCGGATTCTGAGAGCTTTCTCCGTTGAGAAATTGCTTGCCGGTCAATGATAGTATTGCTGCCGTGTATGATTAAAGGTTCCCGCTCAATTCCCTGAGAGTGAGTATAATTACCATCAGTATGTAGTGCCAACGTATCTCCGTTAGTAACGAAAATCCCTTCTGCATCAACTGAACTAGAAATAAGCTCCATGTGACGACGAAGCAGAAAAGTTTCACCATGTATGGGAACGATATATTTAGGTGAAACTGCCTGATAAAGCTTTAGTAAATCATCTGCAGATGCGTGCCCTGATGCGTGTACCATGGAATCATTTGAAGTGATAATACGAACGCCTACTTCTGAAAGTGAGTTCATTACACTTGAAATATTTATTTCATTACCGGGAATTGTTTTGGAGCTGAATAAAAATGTATCACTTGAATTGAGAGTGAAGACCGAGTCGTCATTCATAGCTACTCGTCTCATCGTTCCCCTGAATTCTCCCTGGCAACCTGAAAGAAGAACAACTAGCTTGTCTGACTTTGGATCAATGGTTGCGACTTCCCGAAGAACTGAATCATGATCTGTAAGTATGCCAAGCTCTAATGCCACTTTAATGTAGAAGGACATGGCACGGCCATAGGGAACAACTCGTTTCTTCTGTTGTGATGCAATATCAATAATTGTTTGTATTCGAAAGATATTGGAAGCAAAGCAAGTAACAAAAACCCTACTCTTTGCTTGGGAAATGGCCTGCTCAATTCCAGGTATGAGGTCTCGTTCAGAAGTACTCGTATTCTTTGATAGAACACTAGTACTATCCGTTAAGAGGATACTGGTGACAGTTGAGCCCATCAATGCAGAAAGTTCAGGGAGATTAAAAGCGTCTTCATATTTGTTACTACTATCGATTTTGAAGTCAGAGAAGTATCCTATAGAAAACTTCTTCTTTTTATCTATTACCACTGCACCATAGGTATCTGGAATTGAGTGATTAACGGGGAATGGTGTAATTGTAAAACTATCAAAATCAATTGATGTATTTTGGTCGTACACAATTATTTTGGCGCTAACTTTTGCTTCTGATAATTTTTTGCGGATTAGATTTGTTGCAAATCGTGGAGCATGAATTTTAATCGATGGGATATGCTCTAAAATGAAAAGGATAGCACCAATATGATCCTCATGACCGTGTGTTATAAATAAGTCATTAACATTGTAATCTTTTAAGGTTTTGTAAAAATCAGGAATAAGAAAATTGATGCCAAAGTGATCATCTTTAGGAAAGAGGATTCCAACATCAATAATCACACTACAGTTTCCTGAGTTAAGTAGCATCATATTGGCGCCAATGCGCCCTAGCCCACCAATAGGTTTGAGTACAAATGTATCATTACTCATTAGCAGGAATATTTACCTCAGACATATTAATATCTGCTGCTTGTCGTTTTGATTCATCACCCTTTCCCTCAATTTCTTCATGAAGTTTACGGCGAGGATTCTTAATCATTTCATTTATTTTTGCGGAAAGAATATCTGCTGCAATGTCTGTTTCTTCACCAACAATAAAATCGGCATACTGTCTTTGTGGAGCAAGAAATTTTTGGTACATCGGTCTGACTGTCTCATAATATTGCTCAATTACAGACTCTAGTGAACGACCACGTTCTTTAACATCGCGATGTAGTCTACGGGTAAATCGGATATCGGAATCGACGTAGAGGAAACACTGAATATCTAGCATCTCGCGTATGTCCTGATCAAAGAGCGTGAAGATGCCTTCAAGGATCACTACAGTTGCCGGACCTATATCCTGGGTTTCTTCTGATCTGCTACTGGTTGTAAAGTCATAGACTGGAGCTTTAATTTTCCCACCATCTTTAAGAGTGCGAATATGTGTACGAAGTAAATTCCAATCAAATGCATCGGGATGATCAAAGTTTGGCTTACCACTTTTTGTCGTATTTGTTTTTGGTTGTGAAGGAAGATAATATGAGTCCATGTGAAGTACACCAATTGTGTTAGGAACTCTGCTTAATACTTTACTTGCGAATGTTGTTTTACCTGAGCCAGAACCGCCGGCAATACCAATCAAATACACACTATGATCCTTTGAAAATTGTTTATTATTTGCTTTAAGATGTACCACGGCCTGAGCATGAAATGAAGAGTAGATATTGAGCTTTTTTTTTCGAATTGTAAGAATTTGCATTAATAACAACGTACTATCAAGTGTTTGTGTGACTGATAAAATATTGGAAGTACTGAATTGTTTATGCAATACTTCATCGTTGCTCACTGAATTCTGGAGTGTCCTAAACATGAATAAATACTACCGAATTGTTGTTACAGGTAAGACCCAAGAGCTTACACCATTAATGACCGAGGCCATAACTAATTTTGGCTGCCAGGGAGTAGAAGAGTTTGCATTTGAAGAGGAACGCGTAGATGAAATCCTTGGAGAGAGAGCATATTCTGGAGGAGATATTCCATTGAGCGTCATTAATGAGGTTGAAGATGCCGCTAGCGCAGAAGCTGAGGTTAGTTTCAACTTTTTCTTCTATGACGATGGGTGCGAGGAACGTGCAACTCTTTTTTATGGTCACCTTGAAAGTCTTCCGAATGTATGTGGGAAACTTCTCGAAGAGTCTTGGAAAGACTGGAATAGTGAGTGGCGGAAACACTTTACGCCCCTTCAGATATCGGAGAAGCTTCATATCATACCCGAATGGATGAAGGGTGAGGCCGATGAAGATTGTTCACTTTATATCTACCCAGGTATGGGCTTTGGTACAGGAAGTCATGAGACAACCTTTATTTGCCTTTCTATTTTAGAAAAACTGATCCAACTTGACTGCAAGGTAGATAGAGTTCTCGACTTCGGCTGCGGCTCAGGTATTTTAGGCGCAGCTTCAATCATGCGCAAAGATTCGATCGTCGACTTCTGTGATGTTGATAGAGATGCTTTAGACAATACACTACAAAACCTTCAGCTCAATTTTGAAGAGTCTAAACTCAATGGTCATAGACTAGTTTTGCGAGAGAGATTCACTATTGAGGATGAATATGACTTGGTGTTTGCAAATATTTTAGAACATGTACTGATTCAAGAAAAGCAAATTATAATTGGAGGCCTAAAAGTCGGGGGACATCTTGTTCTCTCAGGCATATTGAATGAGCAGGTTAACGATGTGATTAGATGTTACACAGCTGCTGGCCTATCGGTTGAAGAGATTCTCTCAAAAGGGGATTGGAGTGGCATCCTATTAAGGAGAACAAAATAATGCGCGCAATCTTTTTAGAATCAATGGAAAATTTAGGTCCTGGTTTAAGTACATGCCTTGAAGGGGACAGAGCAAAGCATTTAATTAAATCTATTCGAATTAATGAAGGTGAAGAACTTCTTTTGATGGATGGTAAAGGAACTGTTGCTAAAGCAACTGTAACCGAAATTTTAAAAAAACAAGTGGTATTAACCATTGCCTCTACTCGCTTTGTACCTAAAGAAAAAGAAATTGATCTCCTTATTTGCCTTCCAAAAAAGGATGCATTTGAAGAGATTGTAAGAGGGGCAGTTGAAATGGGAATATCTAAAATAATTCCCGCTTATTCAGAATTTTCTCAAGGAAAATTTAAGCCAAGTGAGAGATATGATCGCATAATTGAAAGTGGCATAATTCAATCCAATAATGCTCACGGGCCGATTCTTTCGGCGGCAATCGATTTGACTGACCTAGAAAATATCTCATCTTTTTATGACAAGATTATTTACTTTAGTTCTAGAAAAGGTGATGCCCTCAGTCTCTCTGGTGATGAGAAAAAGATTCTTCTTATTATTGGCCCTGAAGGTGGGCTCTCCGAAGAGGAAGAGAAAATTTTAGCAGAACATAAAAAAGCTGAAACGATTCATATTCCTTGTCCTATTATGAGAGCACCTACAGCATTCAACGTAGGTGTAGGGTACCTCCATGGTACTCTTCAAGCATTGAAGCCGTAGAGAAAATATGAGAAAGTGTATAATAATTTAATTTAAAACGAGTGGACACATGGCAGACTTTGACGATTTTGATGACTTTGATTTTAAGCCCGTAACAAAAGGGCTTGGTTTTCACCATGGGGATAAAAAAGAATCAAAAAAATTTAATAGAACTGGTGCTTTAGAAAAAAATATAGAGCGACGACGCAAGCCCCTTGGGGACGATTTACCCATTAATTCAATTTCAAAAGATAACCTCTCCTCATTTTATCAAACAAGTCAGGGTCCTTCATCTGAGCCTTCAATTACAGTGTCAGCACTCAATCAAGACATTCCTGTTAGAGAAGTGCACGAGAGTGCATCTTTTTATATTCGATTCGTTTCTTGGGTCTCTGACCTTATAGTTGTTATATCATTGCTCGCAGTGACTCTTTGTGGCTTCTTTATTTTACTAGGGGTTGGTTTTTCACAAATTGATTCAATGCTCACATTATCTGAATTCACTATTTTTGGTGGTGTCTTTTTTAGTGTTTTTTATGTCGCATACTTTTCGGTGCTTGATCTCAATGGGTCACTTGGTAAAATGCTCTTTGGGCTAATAGTGAAGAGTGATGAGGGTAACTTATCTCTCAATCAAACAATGATTAGAAGTATGATCACGCTATTCTCATTTGTCCTTTTATTTTTTCCCGCACTGATAGATCTTCAGGGAAAAATAACACACACAAAAGTTGTTAGGAAATAACATGTTTGAGCTCTCAAGTGCTGCGAAAGAATTCATTGAAAAAAATTCTGATAAAAAAATTGTTTTTACCAATGGTTGCTTTGACATTGTTCATGTGGGTCATATTGCTTATCTTAATGAAGCGCGTGCCCAAGGGGATCTTCTCTTTATGGGTTTGAACTCAGACAATAGCATTAAGAGACTCAAAGGTGATGATCGACCGATTAATTGTGAGGCCGATAGAAAGTTTTTTATGGAAAATCTCAAGCCTATCGATTTTGTCGAGATTTTCGAAGAAGATACACCTATGGATCTTATCAGCGCAGTTCTCCCTGATGTTCTCGTTAAAGGGGGCGATTGGACTCCTGCTCAGATTGTTGGCTCAGATGTTGTTTTGGCCAATGGTGGAGAAGTTAAAAGTCTACTCTTTAAGCATGGTTACTCCACAACTAATATGATTCAAAAGCTCCAAGGGAAACAGTAGTTTTAAAAAATACTGGACTTCTTTTGTCGGGTTAAGTTCCTGAATTTATTCGTCAATTTCTTGTTTTATTGCTTAAGTTTTATGATCCAGTACCGAATCGTTGTATGAGGCATTGTGGGATTTGCCTCATTACTTATTAATCGCAAACAAGGTAGTTTGCATTAAAAATGAAGACAAGGAGGTGCTTCAAGATTCGAGGAGTATGAAATGGGATTACGTATTAACACAAATGTAGCATCGCTAAGTGCACAAAGAAGTTTGAGCAACAACACAGCAGCGAAGAACTCCAACATGGAGAAGCTTTCTTCTGGCTCAAGAATTAATAAGGCAGCTGACGACGCTGCGGGACTGGCCATCAGTGAGAAAATGAAGGCACAGATCCGTGGTTCACAGCAAGCTGATAGAAACGCGAATGACGCGATTTCTCTTATCCAAGTTGCAGAGGGTGCATCGAGCGAGGTATCAAATATCTTGGTTCGTTTGAGAGAACTCTCAGTACAATCTGCATCGGATACAGTAGGTGATACTGAAAGAGCATTCACTGATATGGAGTATCAAAACCTAGCGCAAGAAGTTGATCGTATTGCACAATCAACAACTTTCAACGGGAAAACTCTTATCAATGGTGAAGGTGAGACAGTTGACTTCCAAATTGGAACGTACAACGATGAAAATAATGATCGACTGTCATATGACATTAGTTCTGCAAGTCTTACTACAAGCTCCCTAGGTATCGATGGTTCTGGTGTTGCCTCAAAAGAGGCCTCACAAGAGAATCTCGTGAAGATTGATGAAGCGCTAGATGTCGTGAATGGTAACAGAGCTAACTTTGGTGCCCTTCAAAACAGATTGCAGTCTGCTTCAAGAAATCTTCAGGTGAAAACTGAAAACCTATCTGCGGCGAACAGTCGAATTCGTGACACTGACATTGCAGCAGCATCTGCAGAGATGACGAAGAACAGCATTTTGACGCAGTCTGGAACCTCAGTATTGGCGCAAGCTAACAATGCTGGACAAGCAGCACTAAGACTTATTGGCTGATTCTTTTACTAAAATCCATTTGACCTTAAGAACCTCATTCTTAAGTACACACCCGGCCCTGCTCGCAAGAGTGGGGCTTTTTTATTCTTATATTTAATAATGGCCAAAGCATGGATATTTCAAGAATAAAGCATTTTTTTAAAGAAAAAAGACATTAAGTTACAAAAACACTCAAGTATTCTCCTGGTCTGGCGATAAGTTATTTGTCTGACAAAAACACTCAAGCAACTGGCTGAGTGAAATAATCGGGCATGGGCATATTAACTATCATTTATAAAATGGGAAACCAGGAGAAAAAAATGGGACTACGAATTGCAACAAACATCGTATCAGAATCGGTTCAAAAGAACCTAAGACAGTCATCTGCTAAGGCGCAGAGCAGCCTTGAAAAACTATCATCAGGTAAGAGAATCAATAAAGCATCTGATGACGCAGCAGGATTGGCAATCGCAACAAACTTAGATGCACAGACTAAAGGTCTTCGTCAGGCAACAAGAAATGCTAACGACGGTGTTAGTCTGATTCAAACTGCAGAAGGTGGAATGAATGAAGTATCAAACATCCTCATACGACTTCGTGAATTAACAATACAGGCAGCATCAGACACTGTAGGCGACAAGGAAAGAGGATTTCTCGATAACGAGTACCAACAATTGACATCAGAAGTTGACCGAATAGCACAAGCAACTGTTTTCAACGGAGCCTCACTGCTAGACGGAGAAAATGAAACCGGCACAATGGACTTCCAAGTCGGGGCCTTTGAGGGCGAACAAAACGTAATACAATTTGATGCAAATGCAACGAATATCACAGCAGACAGCATTGGAATTGAGGGAAGCGGAGTTTCATCGAAAGAAGGGGCGCAAGATTCCATTTCATCAATTGATGATGCTATTAATAAAGTGAGTGGCCAAAGGGCGAACCTTGGTGCCATCCAGAGTCGACTACAGTCGACTGTAGCAAACCTCGAAACTCAAACAATCAATCAAGAGGCAGCAAGATCAACCATTCAGGATGCCGATATCGCAGCAGAATCTGCAACTCTGGCATCAAACAATGTAATCAAAAGTGCAGGTATCTCGACCTTAGCGCAAGCTAACTCGATCCCTAACTCAGCTCTTAGATTAATCAGCTAAATATATCATGAAGAAATGCCCATTTCTCCTTCCTCGTGGGGTGAAAACCTCACGGGGAACCCAAAAGATGGAGAAGGGCAAAGACCAGAACAGCAGTGGAAGTAGGATGGAAAAGTTATTAAGTGAAATTGCAGGAAAAGGATACGAGGTTATTGCGTGGAATTTCATTGCCGGTCACTTTGTTAAAGCAGATGTTCTCTTAGATGCAGTAGTTACTTCCAGGAAAAAAGAGTTACACTTTAAATTTTCAAACTCATCACACCAAATGCTTAAAGAAATTGTTTCTGGTTCTGGCAAAATTAATTTCTTTATTCCTTTTAATGGCCTCCTTTTTACGTCTGAACTTAAAAAGTTAGACGATAAAAAACTCATCACAGACTATCCAACAGAAAGCGAATTACACGATAGAAGATTAAAGGATAGAGTTGAGGCTCTTGAGGTTAAAATTTCCATAAAAATTCGTGATAGGCTGGTGACAAAGAGTTGTTTTGATCTCTCTAGCGGCGGCTTCTCAGTTGTATTTATGGCCTCTGAAAACTTCAGCAATGTTTCAGAAGGTGAGGAAGTAGAGGCAAATATTCGTTATCGTGGGGAGACAATACTCCTCCTCGCAAGAAATGTAGGGAGAAAGAAAGTAGCACCATACCAATATGAGTCCATTCCCTATGCTGGAAATCGTGCTTCATTTGAATTTATTAATATTAATGCTAAAGAACGGTTACTTCTTAATGATATTATTGAGACCCTTAGATAATCCTTCCTCTTCAATCGATACCTGTATAAAATAATCCTATGAAAGTTGTAGCTATTGGTGATCTTCACATTGTCCATTCAAATTCAAATGGAAAAACTGTATTTAATAAGTTTATTGAATGTGAGGATGTGCGCAACTCAGATGTTGTTGTTTTTCTAGGAGATGTTTTCGATTTGATGATCGGAAGTCATGACATATATCTTGATAAGTTCGACTTTTTCTTTGAGGCACTTCGCTCTCTTTTACAAGATGGAAAAGAAGTATATTTCATCGTCGGAAATCATGATTTTCACCTTGAAAAACTTTTTAACCGCTTCATTTGCAATGAAGGTCTAACTCACTCTCTATTTCATTATTCTCCGAGTCCTTTCACTCTCACTGATGGAAGAACAACCTACTTTGGTCATGGTGATGAGCTTGAATTGTACAATTGGAAGTACCAACTCTACTCGACAGTTATTCGCTCTAACCTTTTTAAAATAATTATAAATTCCATCTCAGAACGCTTTATTGATTGGATAGGGTCTCGCTCATCTCGCGCATCACGCAAAAGCGGAGCTAGAAAAATAAAACTAGCAGGAGAAAGAGAGCGTGCACTCAGGTTTGTCGAAACCTGTACTCGATTCTTGGAGCTAAGTAAATTTGATAACCTAATTTGTGGTCATTCTCACTTTGAGGCAGATGAAGTCATTAATGGAAAGCATTATATCAATCCAGGACATTCATCTCGAAGTCAAAAGTTTGCAATTATAGAGGATGGAAAAGCTAGGATGGCTACACTTCAATAGGGGTCATCCCCTTGATGAATTCAGTTTTTTTAGTTATTTCATCTATTTCATCAATTCTTGAAAGGGTTCTTTTTTTATTATCTAAAGTAACCAGATGCTTGGTTACATTAATCAACTTGTCTGCGAAATAGGCAATTTGTGGCAGGTGAGTAATTGCAATCACCTGGGAACAGGCCGAAACGGATTTGAGGGCGCTACCAGTGCAAACTGCAGTTTCACCACCAATTCCTGCGTCGATTTCATCAAATAGAAAAACAGAAATAGAATCTGTTGAAGATAGGATTCGCCTCACTGAGAGTAGAATTCGTGAAAGTTCACCACCTGATGCAGTGTCCTTAACTTTGAAGAAACCCTCTCCATGATTAGTTTCCGCCATAAAGCTAATTTTATCTGCTCCCTTCGGGCCTAACTTATCTGTTTTCTCAATAGAGATGCAGACAGAGGCGCCGTCCATCTTTAGTTCTCGAACAGAGTTAGTAATTTCACGGGACAGTTCAGATGAGTGAGTATGACGAACAGAAGAAAGTTGATTCGCTGCTTCCCATGCCATTACAATTAGATCTTTAAGTTCAGCTTCAAGTTCAGCAATGAAAGAATCTGCTTGTATCAGCTGAGAGAGCTCCTTTTTTAACTGTGTATAGGCGCTCAGTAGTTGCTCGGTTGACCCTCCAAATTTTCGTTTAAGTTTTTGGTAGGTATCAAGGCGGTCAATAATATTCTCTAAATCCTGTTCTTCAAACTCATTATCTAGCTCTTTTGATAGGTCAAAGGAAACCTCTTCAAGTGCTTGACCGGCATTATGTAGCTTTTCTAAGAGCTCTGGCGTTACAAGGGATAAATTTCTTTCTAAGGCGTTGATCGCCTTGCCAACAAGGCCGAGAGCTGATCCGTGGTCTCCTTCAGAAATTGAGTTTAAAGCGCTAGAAAAGATTTCTTTTCTTTGCTCTGAGTTAAGGATGAGATCTTTTTTAGCCTGATTTGCTTTTTCATCTTCAATGCTTGGTCCTAGTATTTCAATTTCAGAGAGCTGAAACCTTAAATAGTCTTCCCTTTGTTCTCTCTTTAGTTGGGCCTGTTTTAATTCCTCAATTTGAATTCTTTTTTTCGAAATTTCTTCATAGAGTGAATAGTAATGTGATAATCGGTCTCCATTTGTAGAATAACGATCAAGAAGAACCATCTGATAATCTTCTGACAGGAGCTTTTGATTTTCAAACTGTCCTACAAGGTCAACGAAACGTCTGGAGAAATGTACTAGTGTCCCAAGTGAACAGGATTGATAGTTTAGGTATGACTTTGATTTTCCTGTTGCATAGATGAGTCTTTTTACAACAATTTCTCCCCCTTCGAAGGGAAAACCAAGTTGATCAAAAAATGATTCAATCTCACTTCCAGCAGCGGTAAATGTAGCTTCTATGCTAGCAAACTGAGTCTCTCTTCTTACTATCTTCCTGTCTGCGCGCGACCCAAAAATTAACTGTAGTGCATCGAGAATTAAACTTTTCCCAGATCCTGTCTCTCCTACAATTGCATTAAATTTTGAATCAAATGTAACCTCTTGATTCTCAAATGTTGCAAAGTTTTGAATATTAAGTGACTTTAGATTTAGGGTTGGCATAGTGATCCTATATATCTCGTGAGCTGTTCGCGAACTTATCTCTCAAGGTTTTAAAAAAACCTCGATCTGGATTGAGGACTAGTTCTGCATGGTCATTAGACTTTTGTATTCTGACCTCATCATGATGATTTACTGTGTGCACTTCTTGCCCATCAATCGTAAGTGTAAGCTCACCAGAGTTCCGAGTCTGAACAATTGAAAGAATTGTCTTCTCAGAAACAACAAGAGGTCTTTTAGTGAGTGAGTGCGGGCAGATAGGAGTAAGAATAATTCCTCCTACATCTCTGTGAAGAATGGGCCCACCAGCTGCCATTGAGTATGCTGTAGAGCCAATCGGTGAACTAATTATGAGGCCATCCCCGATTAACTTATATATTGATTCATATTCTGTACTCACATCGAGTTCAAACATACGGGCAATGCCGCCTTTTGCGACAACAGCATCATTAACAAACGATGCTGAGAGCATCTCCTTACCATCATGATAAATGTTTGCATTGAAAATATCGACTTTGGAGCTGACATATTCATTGTTCAAAATACAATCTAAGTGATCAAAAACTTCATTCATGGTGAACTCAGTCATGAATCCTAGACGGCCAAGGTTGACACCGACGATGGGGACATCGTGCCCGGCACAGTCTCTACAAGCTCCAATTAAAGTACCGTCACCACCAAGTGAAAATATCATTGAAGAGTTTGAAAGTAATGATGAACGAGATTCAAACAGAGTATTTTTATTATTTTTAAGAAGACTGGAAACTCTTTTCTTTTCCGAGTTCTCAAATTTTATTTCGAAGTTTCGGTCCAATAGTTCTTTGTGAAGTTTCGTTAGAAAATCACCCAGAGTAGGGATATCAGAAGGCTTAAGGAAAATACCAACAGTCTTTTCCATCTATGCCTCCAAAGTCATGAACGAGGAGATGGCATCATTTATATTATCAAATGGCTTACTAATAATTTTGCAACCATATGCTTGCGCTTTTTCAAGTACGGAAGGCGAACTATAGGCCGTAATTATGATAAATCTTTTTTTGATTTCCTCGGAACTGTATGTTTTTTTTGACTCTTCCAAAACATCAAATCCAGTGATGTCCTGAAGCATAAGATCACATATTATACGGTCAAATTTTATTGCGAATATCTTTTCTATCGCATCTTTTCCGGTGCTTGCCACATCAACTATCGCTCCTCTCTTTTCGAGAAGTTTCTTTAAGGATTTTTGAATTAGAAGTTCGTCTTCGATAAGTAGTATGTTCATTTCGATCTCTTCAATAGTGTCTTGGAATTCTAGATCGAAATGAGCGGTAGTTCCAGTATAAAACAAGCGCCTGGAGTAAATGTATTATTTTCGAAACTAAGCTTTCCATCAAGTTTATCTGCCAGATTGCGGCAGATTGAGAGTCCAAGACCTGTGCCATTATCTTTTGTAGTGTAAAACGGCGTAAATATCTGATCTTCCATTTCTGAAGAGATGCCTGGGCCACTGTCGATGATTTTTACCTTCGCTATTTTGCCTGAGGTACTAAGTTCAATTGATATAGTGTTTCTAGCAAGATCCTCTGTGTTTTCTCTTATTGCTTGGGAGGCGTTAATTACAAGATTAAATATAATCTGTGTTATCCACGTTGGATTTGACATGACAGCAACTTGGCACTCTGGCATAAGCATATGCTTTCTTATATTTCTCGTTTCGCTTTTAGTTAGAACAACAGTTTCCTGAATCAGCTTTTTCAGATCTATCTTGTGGTGCTTTTGCTCATCTTTATAGAGATAGGAGAAATTTTCAATGATCGTTTGACAGCGCATGGCATATTGGGAAATCTCTTCAACTATTTCAGTTGTTTCATCATCTTGTGAATCTAGCGTGAGCAGATCACCACTTAATTTAATTCCAAATAGTGGATTACTTAACTCGTGTTGGAGCGTATTGAGCAATTCTCCTAGCAACATAACCTTCTTGAAGTGAAATAGGTCAGAAGTGATAGAATTGCTATCGTACTTGTGAATATGCGCCTTTTGTCTTCTAGGAAGCTGAACTTGAATAAATTGCTTATGAAGAGTCTGAACGTATTCTTCTTCGCTGCTTTTAAAGGCAAGATTCATAAATATTAGCTGGTCATCTTGGCCTGTAACAGCAACAGGTCGATTAAGATGATTAATGGCCATAAGAAGCTTATTGTTTTTATCCGTGATTTGCTCAATCGAAAGCAACAGTTTGAGAATGGGAGAAAGAAAATTACAAAACCGATCGAAGTACTGCTGCTCGGCAACATCTGGTGGTAAAAAATCATTTCTTGATGCCATAAAGATAATTGAATGACCACTTATCCCAAATCCATTGGCAAGAAATGTTCCCATGAAGTCTGTTTTCTCTCCAAGAATTTTGGCCTGAAAAAGTCGATTTTTACTTTTTTTAATATTATTAAAAACACTGTTAAACAGATTCACAGGAAGGGTGTTTTGCTTTTGACCCAAGACCTTTGAAAAGGAATAGCTATGTGCTGTCTGCTTCCCTTTTTCATGAACAATAATCTGACATCCCTCATAGTGTTTAAATGTGGATACAGAGAGAATTGCATGTGGAAGATCTAAAATATTATTGAGCTGTTCATATATATTAATTATTTCTTCTTGCCGTTGAGAAAGTGTCGCATACTCTGCATCTACTTCAGGATTAAGTTTGTTAACAATTTTTCTAGATTCGACATTAGCTTTCAAATACTTTTTCTTTAACTCCTTTCTCTGCTTATTTCTATCGTAGGTCGGAGGATTGAGATGCTGGTGAAGTAAGTGAAATGATGAACATATATTATTGTGATTTAGTTTGAGGAGCGGTATTTGAAAATTTATTGATGATGTAAGCCCACTAAAGAAAAATTTATTATCTCGAATATTTAAAATAAGGTCTGCATCACCAAGTGATTTGGACAATCTAAACCCTGGCTGCGCTGAAATTTCATCGAGCAATAAATTATTGATATCACCGTTACTTGTGATAAAAATATTTAGTTGTCTCTTAGCTTTTCTATTTCGGGGATAATTGTTTCTTTCCACTGAGTTAGATTATCGGTTAGTTCATACTCTAGCAAGTCGCAAAGAGCGATATAGTCAGCGGACTCCTTCGCTCGATAGATCTGATTTAATATCCCAATGAGGCCGATTTCAAGTGTATGGGCGAGGTTAGATTTTTTATATCGATCAGCAAATGAATTCTTAAGGGTGATGCTCACTTTTGAAAAGAGCTGTATAAATATTTCTGTGATCTCGATCACTTCGAGAAACAAGTTGTTCGCTGCAGTTGTATTATTAGTGCTGTAGAGCTCGGCAACCATTTCAATTTTACTGTTAATTATATCAATATACTGTCGGCATGAGTTAAGACAGTCAAATGCTAGAGACGCCTTAGATTTTGTTATAAATTCAACGTGAGTGTAGTTTGAAATAGACTTTGTTGCATACTCATCTAACTCTATTTCTTCACCATCCAGAAGTAACTGAGTCACAACTGAGTTGGAGCGTTCACCTATCTTGTTGATGAATTCTACAGCTGAGCTAATAGTCATATTATCAATAAGTTCAGAAGAGATGCTTTGGCCATTAACGCTAATTGATTCCATTTTTAACCTAACACCTTTCCGTTTGATTATTGGGGCGATCGACAGAATATTTGTACTCAGTAATAGATTTTTCAATCAACTCGAAAATTACACCGCATGAAGCTGCTTGTTCCTCATACAGTAAGTATGATCCTTCGGTGAGCTCTACTACATTTTCACCTGCAATATTAAACCTGGCAATTCGATAAAAATTAATTAAAGGCTCGAGTGCTTGGTAGTTTTGCTTAACAACATCCATCAGATTATCTACTTCATCAATTTTAGTGGAAAATTCCTTGATATCATCCAAGTTCGGAGAATCCTTTGTGAGTTCAGATAGAATATACTGAGAGTATTTTTTTCCGAACGAAGTTAGCTCATAGATGTGCTCAATCCCTTTAAGGTATGAGAGCAATTTATCGATACTTCCTTGCGATAGCTCTGGAAAATCTATTGCCTCTTCACGTTCAGTGAAGCTAAATAACCAGTTCATCCTGTAGAATGTATGCATTAGTTCACGAGTTGAATTTCTTGCTTCGGTTACATTATTTAACTGGAGAAACCCAGCATTTGAAATTGACGTCTGTTGTATGAGCGCACCATCGAGGTGAAAACATGTTACGCGGTCATTAAGTTTTTTAGGGTCAACTTTTGTTTGTGTGACTAGTTGACCAATAGTTTCAAGAACAACTTGATAAGGAATATCGCTGTGGCACTTTAAGTCTGGACATTTATCTCCCGGAAAGCATGGGTAGCAGTTGGTCTTTG
The DNA here is from genome assembly GCA_023146355.1 of Bacteriovoracaceae bacterium. Taxonomy (GTDB): domain Bacteria; phylum Bdellovibrionota; class Bacteriovoracia; order Bacteriovoracales; family Bacteriovoracaceae; genus JAGLCH01. The sequence continues at coordinate 36,495 of JAGLCH010000029.1, forward strand.
GAGATATAACATAGTTATCAGATCCATATGGGGTGGACTCGATAGGACGTACTGTTCCAAGCGAAATTGTAAGTGTCTGGGTGTTCGCAATTGAGGCAAGATGACCAACCATGGAGTCATGTCCCACAAAGAGCGTTGAGTTTTCGACTAATTTGTAGAGCTCTTTAATCGAAGTTTTTCCGACAAAATTGTTTATTCGATGCCTTTGACTTGAAAGAAGAGGATTCTCCATTAGCTTGTGGCCCTCATCCTTTTCATTCTTCGCACCAACTATGTTAATTTTCAAAGTAGGGTCATTTTTCAAAAGCTTGAATATGATTTCCCCCCACTTATCCATCTTCCATGTTTTCTTTCGAAGGGATGCAAATGGGTGAATTGTAATCAGATTGTTCGTCTTCTTCTTTTTCGCTTTTTGAACACTTTGGTTTGCTCCAACAATAGAGCGAAAGATATCTACAAGTGAAAACGGATTCAACGGTCCTGTCATCACTGTTGAGTAGACATACTGTGACCATTTATCAGAGATTGTGATCTCAGCATTCTGATTGCAGCACATTCCCAGCTTAAACTTGGAGTTTATTAGAGATGAAAGATATGCTGAGACTTTAGAGAAAGAGAGATTAACAATGACGTCTACACCTACAGCATTGATTTCACTCGTCAGTTTTTTTAGCTGTTCAATTGAATCCGCGAGAGAGGAATGATCACCTAAAATCTTTTCTTCATCAATATAGATAATGCTATGAAATACATCATCTAATAAAAACTTCAAAGGTGCTGCAAATTGTTTCCGCGCGACAAGAGTTAATTTAGTCTCGGGATAATCATTTCGAACTGTCAAACAGGCCTGATAAGTTTGAAGTACGTCTCCAATACGGGTAAGTTGAATGATGCAAATATGTTTGGGTGATTTAGTTTCTGACACTTATATTCTCCTCTTCCAATAAGGATGCAATCAACAGTAACTCCATTGTCTCACTCATGTGAATGGTGGTACTTTCTTCATTTTTTTTTAACTTGTCGATAGCTTGTAATACCTCAGTTGTTAACTGATCCATATGCCCTCTTTGTTGGATGACGGTTGAAGGTTCGCGCGATCGATCATTTCTTGATTTTTCATAGCGCGAGCTATTTGTTCAATATCTTTAATTTGATTAACGATAAGCTGCACTTCATCTTTGAACTGATAAAGAGCTCTTTCAATAATCTTAATATTATCAATGAAATTTCTCCCCTCGAGTGATTCAAGACGAGTTGAAAACAAGTTAGTTGGTATAGATACCAGGGCCGATACATCTATATGGCAAAATAGCTTTGAAAGTGAAGAAACAAATTCAGGTGCATGCTTCTTTTCTTTTTGTACTCGAATTAACGATCTCAATGCTCCAAGTAAATCACGGGAGACGTGAGTTGCGAACTCTCTCTGCCCTGAAGTCCATGGCTCAAGTATGCTAGCACTTAGTGGCAAGTCATTAAGGAGATTTTTAAGTGCAAGAGGCCGACCGGAGAATCTAGAGACATGATGTCTACTCATTGTGTAATCTAGGAGCTCCATTGCATCCAATTGTCCAGATACCCACTGGTAGTGAGTACCAAAAGCATCTTTTGAAACTTGAAATAGTGTGTTGTGTTTTGAGCTATAATTACAGGTGTCGCTTAAGGCCACGTGTATTGCAGATAGGATCGACATCGTGATGTCGGTGCTTTTGGGGCCAACCCTCAAAACCCAACTTGACTCTCTTGTGGATGAGAAGGATTTGAATCCACTGGTTCCCATTGAAATCTCAATAACTGGAGTCCTAGTGATCTCTGCCATTGAAAGACATTCTGACTCAGGTGAAATAAGTGCATCTAAATTCATTGTTATTGATGGCAATGCGAGTAAATCAGATTCAATAATAACAAGACAGTCACCAAACTTTCTGTTGATTTCCCTCGCATACGCCCTTCCTTCTTCTTCGGGCCTAATCAACAATACTGGGTAAAGTGTTGGGTCATCTAATATTGTGTTTAAGAGTGAGCACATATCTTCAAATGGTATCTCGCGACCCTTATGTAGTCCCTTTAGTTGAATGCCAACAATTCGACAGTTCTGTCCATTTGCACTTCTGATCTTCTTAAATGCATTGAAGGTTTGCTTCGTAAACTTATCTTTAATACGGATTGAATCTTCATTTGTTTCTTGAGGATTATCTATGCGCATTGCCTTAATATAGGAGTCGCCTTTATTAACTGGGGCGACCGCATAAGAGAGAGGTATTTCATTTCCAATAGTAGTCCAAATATCAGATTGAATATTTGGAGTTGAAATTCCTGCTGATGGGCCAATAATAAGAGCTCCATCTTTTGCTGCAATCATCGATGTTAACTGTTTTGAAGCGGCATCCATTGAGAAGTTAACAACAGTGTGCCACTTTGTTTCTAAAATAAGCTCAAGTGAGTCCAAAAAACAATCGAGTCCCATCGTATCTGGAATCATGTTGTCAGAGATAAGATCTGCTATCCGTTTAGAGTCAATGAAATGTGTCTCTGTTAATAGAGAGCTTATCATCCCTGCTAATTTGAGCTCTTTAGATGTTAGAAGATGTACTTCAGTGTTTGGAGCTTGAGTATTTATTGATTTAACAAGATCAAGTGAACGCAGGATAGAACTAGTTGACTCAAAATTAATCAAAAGTATTTTACTCATGACTATTTCTCCTTTTCATTGTTATAGGCAAAGGAGTTAAATCCCTTCATTAAATGCTCCATCCATTTTTCTTTAGCTGGAATATT
>JAGLCH010000290.1 GCA_023146355.1 Bacteriovoracaceae bacterium
AAGCCAGGGTATGGTGCTGTATCAACAGTTGTCCCATCGAACTCTCCTTTAAGTACCTTGATCGAAGTTTTCCCTACTTCAAATTTTGCTCCCATATCTTCAAGTGTAGAGAGGACAGAATCAATATGCTTAGGAACAATATCAGTTATTGTTATTTCAGAGTGAGTGATAAGACCTGCCATCAAATATGTCGATGCCTCAATTCTATCGGCAATTGCTTCATATTCTATTTCTTTGAATGACCCAACAGGAACACCCGTTACAGTCAATGTTGCAGTTCCGATACCTTCAATTTTTGAACCGAGGGCATTCAAGAAACATACAAGGTCATCAATCTCTGGCTCAAGAGCAACATTTTCAATGGTTGTTACGCCCTTCGCAAATACAGCGGCCATCAAAAGATTCTCAGTGGCACCAACTGATGGAAAATTGAGAACGAGGCGATTTCCCACAAGTCCTTCAGTCTGAGCATGAACATAACCACCGGTTAAATCTATCTTCGCTCCGAGCTTTTCCATGTTCGTTAGGTGAAGATCAATTGGGCGGGCACCAATTGCACAGCCACCAGGTAGTGAAACCTTCGCCTCTTTAAAGCGAGCAAGTAGAGGCCCAAGAACAAGGATTGATGCGCGCATGGTTTTAACCAAGTCATAGGTTGCCTCAAAGCTTGTAATATTTGATGGATCAAAAGTAGTAATATTTTCTTTTTCTGTAACTACGACTCCAAGATTAGAAAGTAGTTTTTTTATAGTTCTAATATCTCTCAGATTGGGTAAGTTTTTAAGATGAACGGGCTTATCTGAGAGTAAGACTCCTGCAAGAATAGGTAGGTATGCATTTTTAGCTCTAGAAATACTTACAGAACCACTTAAACTAGCAGGTCCTTTTAAAATGAGTTTATCCATGAATGGTTTTCCTTTTTACTTAAGTGCGCTGAGAAAGCGATCTCTTCCAGTGTAATCACAAATCACTATAACATTAGCAAACCCAGCATTCTCTGCCAACAATTTGAGATGCAACAAGTGATTTTCATGCCCTTCCATCAAGAAGGCACCGCCAATTGTTAATCTTTTAAATGATTCTTTAAAAAGTTCTTCAAACCACTGATCATATTCATCATCTGCCAAGTAAAGTGCAATTTTTGGTTCGAAACTATGTACATTATTATGCACTCCTTCCCTATCATCACTCTCCTTAATATATGGAGGATTTGTAACGATCAGATCGAGTTCACCATCGGGAAAATTAGAAAAACGATCACCACAAATAAAGTGTAGTTCGCTTTTAGGGGATATTGTATATTGCAATTGAAAGTAATTGCGCCTTGCTACAGAAAGAGCATCAAGAGAGAGGTCCAGAGCAAAGCACTGAAGGTTTGGACACTCCTGCATAAGAGATAAAATGATGGCGCCACTTCCGGTTCCTAAGTCTAAAACACGAAGTGGAGCAGCAGCTTCTTTTTGTTTTTTCTTCAATATTCTTGCTGCGTTTTCAACTAAAATTTCAGTTTCACTTCGAGGAATTAAAACATTTGAATCCACATAAAATTCTGAGCGATAAAAGTAACAGCGCCCACAGATTTGCCCTAATGGAATTCCCATTTTTAGCTTATTCAAAAATGTTTGAAATCTTGCACGATGGCCAGAAACATACACATCTGAAATTTCAACATTGTGATCAAGAATATAATTTTCCACTTGCTGAGATAGAATACGCAAAGAAATCCCCGGATAATTTAGCTCCAGAGATTCTTTATGATCATCAAAAAATGAATTTAGTATCGTTTTGTAAGTAGGAAGAGATTGAGGAGTCATAGAAAATTTCTTAATCCTCGTCGTGTCCCTTGAGAAGCTGCGCTTGATTATAGGCGATTAGTGCATCAGTTACCGGCGCCATGTCCCCCTCAATAATTTTATCTAAAGAATAAAGAGTAAGGCCAATGCGGTGATCAGATAGACGCCCTTGGGGAAAATTGTAGGTTCTAATTCTTTCAGAGCGATCACCTTTACCAATTTGCCCACTACGCTTAGCTGCTTCTTCATCATGTGCCGCTTGTACCATTTTATCATAGATACGTGCAGTTAGAATTTTAAGAGCTTTCTCTTTATTTTTATGCTGGGACTTTTCATCCTGAATCGCAACAACAGTTCCAGTTGGATTATGAGTCACGCGAACAGCAGAGTCTGTTGTATTTACAGACTGACCACCACATCCACCAGAGCGGTAAACATCAACACGAACATCATTCATATCAAGTTCAAATTCAACTTCATCGGCCTCAGGCATTACTGCAACTGTAATAGTCGATGTATGAATTCTCCCTTGAGATTCTGTCTTGGGAACACGTTGAACGCGATGAACCCCAGATTCATATTTCATTAGCGAGTATGGCTTCTCACCGGAAACAGAGAAAATTATTTCTTTGATCCCTTCATCCCCTTCGCTAATCGAGATGATATCTATTTTGTATGAAAGACTCTTAAGGAAGTTACTGTACATTCTAAATACGTCAGCAACAAAGATTGAAGCTTCGTCGCCACCAGCAGCAGCGCGAATTTCAACCATAATATTTTTGTTATCTAAAGGATCTTTGGGAAGAAGTAGCATCGTGAGATTCTCTTCCATTGCAGGAATTTCCTTCTCCAGTTCGTTTAGCTCTTCTTTTGCCATATCGCGGAGGTCTTCATCCTTTTCTGTTCTAAGGATGTCTTTTGCTCCGTCGATATCTGACTTTACTTTTTTATATTCTTGATATGCTCCGACAACATCGACAAGGTTAGCGCGCTCTTCTGAAATGGCCTTAAATTCATCCTGCCTATCATAGAGAGAAGGATCGGCCATTTTTTCTTCAAGAGTCGCAAATCTATCTACAACCGCATCTAATTTATCAAACATACTCATGTCAATTTCCTTGCTAACTTTTTCTCAAACTTAGTTTTTTACTTCAACTATTTGTGAGACTCGCTAACCGTTCATTGAATCAAGAAATGCGCTATTGGTCTTAGTTTTATTGATACGCCCGAGTGTAAATTCCATTGCATCAATTGTATTCATAGGGTGAATAACACGTCTAAGAACATGAACTCTTTGCATAATACTATCTTCCATCAAAAGGTCTTCCTTACGAGTAGAAGATTTGTTGATATCTAGACATGGGAAGATGCGCTTTTCTAGAAGCTTTCTATCAAGCTGAATCTCGGAGTTACCAGTTCCCTTAAATTCTTCGAAGATAACTTCATCCATTCTTGAACCAGTATCAATAAGAGCTGTTGCGATAATTGTAAGAGATCCACCATATTCAATATTTCTAGCAGCACCAAAGAACCTCTTTGGTCTGTGAAGAGCATTAGAGTCAACACCACCAGAAAGAATCTTTCCAGATGGTGGAACAACGGTGTTGTACGCACGAGCAAGACGGGTGATTGAGTCTAGAAGAATAACAACATCCTTCCCTGCTTCAGTCATACGCTTTGCTTTTTCAATTACCATCTCCGCAACTTGTACGTGGCGGTTTGCTGGCTCATCAAATGTAGAAGAAACAACTTCTGCGTCTACTGAGCGCTTCATATCAGTTACTTCTTCCGGTCTTTCATCGATAAGAAGAACAATTACAACTGCATCTTTGTGATTGGCAGTAATTGAATTTGCCATATCTTTAAGAAGGACAGTCTTACCTGCTTTTGGTGGGGCAACAATAAGACAGCGTTGACCAAACCCAAGAGGGACAAAGAGATCAATGATACGAGTTGAGTAATTTGTCGGATCACTCTCTAGGTTAATTTTCGTCTCAGGGTAAAGAGGAGTTAGGTTATCAAATAAAGCTGTTTTCTTATGCTGCTCTGGAGTATTGGTGTTTACTGTATTCACCTTTAAAAGAGCAAAGTATCTCTCTCCATCTTTTGGCGGGCGAATTTGACCGTAAACGGTATCACCTTTTTTCAGGCCAAATCTTCTGATCTGACTTGGACTAACGTAGATATCGTCAGCACCAGGTAGGTAGTTGTATCCTGGTGAGCGAAGGAAACCAAATCCATCAGGAAGAATTTCAAGTACACCTTCACCGAAGATCTGCTCTTCATTCTTAGCTTTGGTCTTTAAGATTCCAAAGATAAGTTCGTGGCGCTTAAGAGCACCTGGATTTTCTACTTTGAGCTCTGTTGCAAACTTTGTTAGCTCATCAATTGTTTTTTCTCTCAATTCACCGAGGTGCATACCGGAATACTCCTTAAAAAAATTACGCAGTTATTGTATATGTTGATTAAATTGGTTTTAGACCTATTTAGTTTTAGTTTTGGGGAAATCAAAGTACCTTTGAATTATTTTGCAGAACAGTCTTGATTTCAAAGACTATAAAGAAAATAATATATCAAAACACGTCAATGTCAAACAAAACGAGGCGGATTCGTTGAATAGTGCAAATACTACACACCACCAAAAGTTCTTAAACATGAATGTCTTGGGGATAGATTTTGGAACAGTGATCACTGGACTCTCCTACTTTTGCGTTGGCAGGGAACCTTTCCCCACACCATTTGGAAGAATTGTATATAAGGATGACCCGCAATTGGTCTCTGATCTCGTCAAAATAATCAATAATGAGGCGATAGAGCTAATTGTAATAGGGCTTCCTGTTTACATGGATGGAAATGAGTCTGAGATGACCTTAAAAGTGAAGGCCTTTGCTGGCCTTCTTCGCGCAGAGGTTCCAGAACTCTCATTTGAATACCAAGATGAAACCCTAACAAGTGTTGCTGCTAAGGAGCGAATGGAAAGCTCCCCTCAGTACAACTTTAAATATGACCCTAAGAAAATTGATGAGGTTGCGGCCACAATTATTCTAGAGGACTTCTTTAAGTGCTAATTGTGGAAGTTAGGCATTTATTTTTACTTGCGATGGTGTACTGAACTTAAGTATCCTTACAGGATCAAAAAATCAGAGAGATAACATTATGATGAAGAAGTACTTACTAATATTTTTAATTGTTGTTCCCCTAGTTTCCATGAGTTTATGGGGGGCCAAAATGTACTATCTACTTGATATCTGGAGCTATCAGGGACCTGATGTAACCTTTCAGGTTCGTCCAGGTGAAACATTTAGTACTATCAACTACCGTTTGGCAAAAAAAGGACTAATCTCAAGCAGCAAGGCCTTTCATCGTTATGCCCAGTATAAAGGTGTAATGGAGAAGTTCAGAAAAGGAAGCTTCCTCATTAAAAATGAGTCAAATATGTTTGCCGTTTTTAGCTCGCTTCTCTACGGAACTTCAATTGGGAAGCGAGTAACTATTCCAGAGGGGAAAAACCTCTTTGAAATCGGTAAGTTACTAGAAAAAAAGGGAATAACTAGTTATGCTGAGTTCATAAATTCAGCAAAAGACCCTATGCTCACTCGGCAGCTAGGAATTCCTGCCGACAGGATTGAGGGATACCTCTATCCTGATACCTATCGCTTCTCGCCTAAAACTAAGGCCCGTGAAGTGATCCGAGCGATGGTGGGTCAATTTAAGCGCCAGGCGAAAAAACTAGGACTTGATGGAGACAAAAATAGGCTTCACTCAATTGTAATTCTCGCCTCAATTGTTGAAAAAGAAACTGGAGCAGGAAAAGAGCGGCCCATTATTGCTGGAGTCTTTCACAACAGGCTAAAGAAAAGAATGAGGCTCCAATCAGATCCCACCACAATTTACGGAATTTACGAAGATTTCAACGGCAATCTCAGAAAGAGACACCTTAGGCAAAAGACAGATTATAATACCTATAAAATGGCGGGACTCCCCAAAGGGCCAATTAGTAACCCTGGACTTAAGTCACTAGGGGCAGTGATGAACCCGGCCAAACACAAATATCTGTATTTCGTCAGTCAAAACGATGGGACCCATGTGTTTTCAGAGACTTATAAACAACATCGAAAAGCAGTTAATTTTTTCCAAAAGAATCGTTCCGCGCGTAGAGGAAAAAGTTGGCGGGATCTCAACAAGAAAAAGTGATTAATCACAATAACTTACACTAGAAATGGCCATTCTTTCCCACCACCAAATATTACTCAAGTAGCAGCATAGTCTAACCGATATGTTCGGGTAAGGCAGTGTTGACTAGCATTTTATTTTGCCATACATACAAATAGTTTTACCTCTTGGTGAAATTAATGAACAAGCAAACTCATCAAATCTAAAGTGAGATGATTTTAGGAGGACTAAAATGAATAAGAAACAACTTGAAGAATTCAAGGAAATCCTACTCAAGGAAAAGACTAAAATTATGAATGGCGGAATCCTCACAGCAGCTGAAGACCTCCATGTATCAGCTGATGATTTAGCAGATGAGGGAGACCTCGCGAATACTGTAATAAATCAGCAGGTTACATTTAGTCTCAGAAATAGAGAGATGATAAAGCTTCGCTCAATTGAAGAAGCGCTAATGAGAATTAATGATGGTACCTACGGACAATGTGATGACTGTGGTGAACCGATCGGCGAGAAACGACTTGCAAGTCAGCCTTGGGCAACTCTGTGTATCGAACATGCTGAAGAGCACGAAAGGGCCACAGGTCTCAATAAAATTGCTGTCTAAAAACAGCGACTTAAGTAAATTTGAATAATAATTATACATTGGGCCCCATCTGAGGCCCTTTTTTTGTACTTCACTGTCTATCTTTTAAACACCCCCGAAAAACTTAGTCATTTGGCATCCTGAGCACACACATAACTCGTTAATACTACAAGCTATTCATTGGCACATTGATTGCATTCTAATAATTAGATTAGTTCAGTTGAAATGTTTAAAAAGATTACAACTGGCACAGTAAAAAGATGGATTTAGGGTATAACAGATTAAGCTAAGGGACTCAAATGAAACTAGGCAAGACACTATCGATTATCGCACTTACCGCCGGACTAGCGACATCTTCATTTGCTGGGTCTCGGTATGACTATAAGAA
>JAGLCH010000291.1 GCA_023146355.1 Bacteriovoracaceae bacterium
GAAGGGGTTTTGATGATCGGCGTATCTGGCGCTACACGTATAAATAATTTCGTTCACAGTTTTCTCCCAAAGACCTATGTTGCAAGAGGAAAACTTGGTGTACATACTGAAACAGGTGATCTCACTGTTGAACCTTCAGAGCTTGATGAGTCTGATTATCTCCTTTCTACCATTGCCAAGTTTGACCCCCAGTTTATCCAAGAGAGAATTCGAGAGAAATTTCTGGGTACTTATATGCAGTCTCCTCATGCTTATTCAGCAGCGAAATTTGAAGGTAAGAAACTTCATCAATGGGCAAGAGAAGGAGTTGAGATCAAGAAGGAGCCAGTGCGGAAGGAAATCTATTTCCTTGAGGTTGTCGAGTATAACTTCCCCTATCTTGTTATTCGCGCCACAGTCAGTTCTGGGACCTATATTAGAACTCTTTTTACTGATATTGCGAATGATTTGGGCACTCTTGGAACCTTGGAAAATCTCTGTCGTGAAGCAGTAGGTGGAGTTCATGTGGATGATGCCTTGAAAGTGCCTAATTGGCCCAAAAGAGATGAGGATTGGGATATTTATTCCTATGGGCAAGAGTTAAATAAAATTTTACCTTTACCTGAAATTGCGCTTCCTGAAGACTCTGCGGCCCGCTATTCTAATGGTATTAGTTTCGAATTTAGCTCTGACTTAGTTGTTGTTCCTGGTACTCTATCTATCGATGAATTCTACTGGGTAACCGATTTGAAAGGGAAGCTTTTAGGCCTTGGTAAACTTACTGAAGGAATCATTACTCCAGAATTTAACCTACCTCAGTAGTCAGACTTAAAACTCTATATTTTTCAATTATAACTCCGAAACGCTATCCTAAGGCACTCAAAAGGATGGTTGAAATGATTGTACGCAGACCCTTTTCTCTAGCTATTATTGATGACAATGAATCGATAAGAGATGTTGTTGAATTAACTGTTGAAAATAGCTTTTCTCCGGAAACTGTTATTATTGATTCCTATGGATCCGGCGCAGAGGCCTTAGCTGCATTTAAGGAAAGGCCAGGAGATATCTTATTACTTGATATTAATATGCCTGGTATGTATGGAGACTCACTTTTACAGGAGTACCTTGAAGTTAAGAGAAATGCGATTGTGATTATTATGTCAGGCGATAGCAGCTTTACCATTACTTCAAATTGTTTTTTAGATGGTGCTCGTTTCTATCTTCAAAAGCCATTTCATGCTGATGAACTTGTCAAAATTCTTGAGAATTGCTTTTATCAATTGAACCATTGGTATCAAATATTTTCCCATCAGAGAAAAAGTGGCAAGTCTAACTAGAGCTCTTTTAGTTCATTGAGTGAGATTGCTGCGATTAAGGCATCTTTATTTTCAAGCCAGATTTCTTTAAGTCCTTTATCGTCTGCAAGGACAGGACATTCTAGTGTTACTACTGGAACTTTTAATTCTTCTTTTGCATAATCTCCAAGGGAGCCTGGAGTTGGGTGTCCCTCAATGTCTTCTGCAACAACTGGATAGTTATTGACCTTACTAATGGCCTCAGCAATTGATTTACAGTCGCCATTGTAGTTCACCATAGGAATCCATGAATGAAATGTGAAGATTAACTTTGGTGGAAATTTTCCAAAAAGCTTAAGGAGATACTTGTTTTCGGGTTCACTGAGTGGTGCTTCTCCGGGGAAGTAGCGCTTCTCTTTATAGCCTTTTTTCCATGTTGTTGTGGGAAAGTTACGATTAAGATCTACTGCGTGAGAGTTTGTGCGAGTCCCCGCTATATATCCATCAATGTTGAGGTTTGGAATTACAATAAATGGTAGTTCAATCTCCTCATTTTCCTTAAGCCAATTTACAAGTTGATTGAGGACGTAAACTCCCTCTACTTCATCACCGTGAACACCTGCAATAAGGTAGATATATTTTGATGCCTTATTTTCAGAACGAAAAGCGATAATCTCATCTCCAGCAACAGAATGGCCTGGCCTTAAATCAGTAAAATTCATAAGTTCCTTTACGCCTTGAGAATGTACTGAGCAGACTGCCCAGGGGTCTCTTCGACTTCAACTTCGAGTTCTTTGAAGGTGTAGTTAAGTTCTTTTTTTATCGCCTTGCTAAGCTCATAGGAGAGATAGATGGCAAGACGCTCACTACTAATATTTTCAATTGGCATTAATATTACATCATCTTTGGGGAAACTGTAAAAACTTTCATCTGGAGTAGTAAATTCAATATTTTTTACTGTTTCTGTTACCTTGATATGGGGGCATTTTATAGGAAGAAGAAATTTATGATCTATTGAGTCGCATAGTTTTTTTACAATAGGCTTTATGTGACAAAAATCTACGACCATGTCTCTTTCTAGGGCATTTGAATTGGCCTTAACACGTACTCGGTAGTTATGACCGTGCAAAGGTTCTCTCTTCCCATCTTCAAAGACAAGAAAATGAGCAGAGGAAAAATTAAAGTACTCTTTATAGATTCGTATAGAATAGTTTTCCAAAATATCTCCACAAATATTATAAGTGAGGTTAATTATCACATTGATGATCTGCTTCCAACTGCTTTATTGTGATTGGTTCAGAGAGATGCGTCAATCTACTAAATTTATTAAAAAAAGTGTTGTTTTTATTGTTTATAAAACGGTAAAATTTTTGATTAATGTTAGAAAAAAATGAGGGACTAATGTCTGAAGATAAGCAGGATTTAAATCCAGAATTTGAAAAAGAAATCGAAAGGCAGCTTGAGATATTAAAGTTTGGTGTATCTGAAATTACACCTGAGAATGAGTTTGAAAAAATGCTCCGCCACTCTATCTATAATAATAAACCTTTAAGAGTTAAGTGCGGGATTGATCCCACCAGTACAGATGTTCACCTTGGGCACCTCGTTCCATATCGAAAAATGAGACAGTTCCAGGATATGGGGCATGTTGGAGTTGTTATTATTGGTGATTTTACAGCAAGTATAGGTGACCCAACTGGTAAAAATGAATCGCGGCCGCCTCTTTCTAATGAGCAGATACAAATAAATGCTAAGACCTATATGGAGCAGCTCTTTACGGTACTTGATCGTGAGAAGACTGAGATTCGCTTTCAATCAGAGTGGTTTGATTCTGTTGGCCTAAAGGATGTCATTTCTTGGGCAGGTCAAACAACTGTTGCGAAGCTGATTTCCCACGATACATTTAAAAAAAGACTTGAAGAGGGAACAAGCCTCTCTCTTCATGAGATGTTTTATCCCATCCTTCAAGGGATTGACTCGGTATATGTAGAAGCAGATGTAGAGCTTGGTGGTACTGACCAGAAGTTTAATGTACTGATGGGGCGTGACTACCAAAAGAATGCAGGAAAAAGACCTCAAGTTGCGATGCTGATGCCAATTGTTACTGGAACTTGTGGCACACAAAAAATGAGTAAGTCTCTTGATAATTACATCGGAATTAATGACGGGCCATTTGAAAAGTTTGGTAAAGTTATGAGCATCCCTGATGTTCTAATGCTCGAGTATTACAAGTACTTCGCCAATGTTGGTGAAGATCGATACGACGAAATTCAGGTGGCATTGGGGGACGCTTCTCTTCATCCTAATATTGCAAAGAAAGAACTTGCTTCGGCAATTGTATCCTTTTTTCATGGTGATGAAGTTGGGGTTGAAATGCGACAACAATTCGAAAATGTATTTAAGAAAAAAGGTATTCCTGACGATATTCCAGAGTTTGAGCTTAGCTGTGAACTTGATATTTGTACTGTTCTTACTGATTCTAAACTGCTTGCGAGCAAGGGAGAGGCAAGAAGAATGGTTAAGCAAAATGCCGTAAGTATTGTCGATGGTGATAAAATCACTTCCCATGAGTTTGTTGTTACTACAGATCTCAAGGGAAGTGTTGTAAAAGTTGGAAAGCGAAAATTCCTAAAACTTATTTAGTGGTAGATATGAGTAAAAGAAGATTTGAAAATACTTTAAGAGATATGATCCCTTTTTTTGAAGGCGATGAAGATGCGCTTAAGGCAATTGAGCTTCTCTCAAGGAAGGTTGCAAAGTTTGATTCAAAAGCACTTGTAAAGGTGGAAGAGACAACTTCTGACTCCATGCCGATACCTGTTGAATTGATTCAGGATCCTTCTGCTTTTGCTGTCTACTCTGATGGGGCATGCCGAGGAAACCCGGGCCCCGGTGCTTGGGGAGCAATGGGGCAAGATAGTAGTGGTCAGATGATTTTTGAGGCCAGTGGTGTTGATGTTCCAACAACAAACAACAGAATGGAGCTAACAGGCGCAATTGAAGCAGTTCAGCACATTCGAAATCACTTAAGTGATTTGGGGCTTACAGATAATACTGCAGTTCATCTTTTCAGCGACTCTAAGTATGTTGTGGATGGAGTTAACAGTTGGGTGGATGGATGGAAGCGAAGAGGCTGGAAAAAAGCTGATAAAAAGCCGCCTGAAAATGTGGAGATTTGGAAGCAAATCGATCAGATCAAGAATGCAATGCCTAATCTCAAGTGGCATTGGGTTAAGGGGCATGCTGGTCATCCCCAGAATGAACATTGTGATCAATTAGCAAATATGGCATTAGATAATTCAGGATTTTAAGGAGAAAATATGAAAAAAATCATTTTAGGTCTGGTTATTGGATTTATGGCAATTTCTTGTAACAGCAAGCAAGGGCCAACACAAGACCAGCTACTACATGCAACTGTATGGTATCAGCAATCAGCGGAGTTTAGAGCTCTTTCTTATCAAGCTTTTAATGTAGCAAAGATGAGAATCGATATGGATCTCATGATGAATCGGGGAGCAGGTAAAAAGGCCATTATCGTTGATGTGGATGAGACAATTGTTGATAACTCTCCATATCAGGCATCAGGTATTTTAAATAATAGGGTATTTTCTAATGAATCTTGGAGGGAATGGGTTGATATGGCACAAGCAAAAGCTCTTCCTGGATCAGTAGAGTTTTTAAATTATGCTCATTCTAAAGGGTACACAGTATTTTATATTTCTAATCGAAAGCAAAAGGGTGAACTTTTACCAACACTTAAAAATCTTAAGGCACTTGGCTTTCCTGTTGTGAAAGAAAACATGATGTTCAAAACAACAACATCTTCTAAAATTGATAGAAGAAAAATGGTCACAGACAAAGGCCACCGCATCGCACTTCTTATGGGAGATGCCATGGGTGACTTCAAGGAGGGCTATAAGAAGAAGAATAACTCTGAGCAAATGGCACAGGCCGATGCTGACAAAGAAAGATTTGGTGCAGACTTTATTGTTCTTCCAAATCCTATGTATGGGAAATGGGAAACAGCAACTTATAAATTTAACTATAAACTTTCTGAGAAGGAAAAGGTTGATGCAAGAAAAGCTCACCTTCTCCCAATCAAGAAATAATCAACAAGGAAGTAAGAAATGAAAAAGACACTACTACTAGTATCTATGTTTTCTTTTGTTCTTATCAGTTGTAATCAGAGTGATTACAAAGTTAAGACAGAAGATGAAAAAGCACTTTATGCACTAGGAACCATGATGGGCGGTCGCTTTGCGGCACTAGACCTAACTGGTGATGAGTTACTTGCCCTTGGGCAGGGACTTAAAGATTCTGCCACTAAGAAGGATCCACAGATCAAGGCAGAGGATTATCAGATGAAGATTCAAGCTCTATTCAAGAAAAGAATGGAAGCTTCAAGCAACTCTGCACTCAAAGAAGGCGTAGACTTTCTTGCAAAATTCGTAAAAGATGGTGCGAAGCAAACAAAATCAGGTCTAGCTTACAAAATGTTAAAAGATGGATCTGGGAAGAACCCAAAAGCTGATGACATGGTTGAAGTTCACTACAAGGGAACTCTTATTGATGGAACAGTATTTGACTCTTCTTACAAGCGTGGAAAGACAGTGACATTCCCACTCAACAGAGTGATCAAGGGGTGGACTGAAGGTCTACAACTTGTTAAAGAGGGTGGAAAGGTTAAGCTCGTTATACCTAGTGAGCTCGGTTACGGTAAAAATGGTGCTCCTCCAAGAATTCCTGGTGGCGCAACATTAGTATTTGAGATTGAGCTTGTGAAAATTAAGGCCAACCCAGTAGCTGGTTCAAAGCCAAAAATGAAAAAAGGTAAAAAGTTTAAAAAGTCTAAAAAGAAATAGTGAAGAATGGGGGACTAAAAGTCCCCCTTTTTGTTTTGAGGATGAGTATGAAAGTTTTGGCCATTGTTCTCATGAGTGTTACCCTCTGCCTTCCTGCCATGGGAGGAGATGTTTTAGTCTCTGCTGCTTCAAGTCTCACACTAGCAGTTAAAGAGATTACGGTTGCCTATAAAAAAAAGTACCGCAAAGATAATATTACTCTTAATTTTGCAGGTTCAGGGTCCCTTCGTGGTCAAATTGAAAGGGGAGCTCCAGTTGACCTCTTCCTATCAGCATCGTCTAGACATATGGATATTTTAGTCGAGAAGGACCTGTTGGTGAAGGGTTCTCGAATTGATTTTGCAACAAATACTCTTTGTCTTATCTCACCATTAAAAAATCCACGAGTGACAATTAAAAGTGTTCTAAACCTTATAAATAAAAAGATTACTCGTATTGCTATTGGCTCCCCTAAAAGTGTTCCCGTAGGGCGCTATGCTAAGGAGTTACTCACTAGCTTAAAGTTGTGGGCCCTTGTTCGTCCAAAGCTAATTTATGGGGGAAATGTTCGTCAAGTATTGGACTATGTTGCAAGGGGAGAGGTGGATTTTGGCCTTGTATACGAGACAGATGCCATAGCGCGAAAGGGAGAAGTTACTATTGTTGAAAGGCTTAATCCCAAAAATCATAGTCCCATTATTTATCCCGTGGCCGTTATCAAAGGTACCAAACAACTAGAGTCAGCAAAACATTTTTCACAGTTCTTGAAATCAGACATCGCTCAAGGGATACTAGTTAAACATGGATTTTCAGTTAAATAACGATATTCTTTTTTCCTTAGGACTTTCTTTTAAAGTTGCAGGAATTGCGACCTGTTTTGTTATTGTTATTTCAATTATACTTGCATACCTTCTTGCCAGAAGGCGCTTTATTGGCAAAGAGTTACTCGATGTTATTTTTACTTTACCACTTGTCTTACCCCCTACCATTACTGGTTATTATCTTGTAGTCCTATTTGGTCGTAATGGGGTCATTGGACAGTATCTCGATCATTATTTTGGGGTGTCTCTTCTTTTTGATTGGAAGGCCGCTGTCATCGCTGCTGTTGTTGTTTCGCTACCCCTCATGATTAAGACGGTGCGAGCTTCATTTGAGGCCGTTAATGAAGATCTTATTAATGCATCCTACACCTTAGGGCGTAATGAATTTAAAACGGTAATGACCGTGCTTATTCCACTATCTAAAAGGGGCATTTTGGCCGGAGCTATTTTGGCCTTTACTCGCGCACTGGGAGAGTTTGGAGCAACCCTAATGGTTGCCGGAAATATTCCAGGTAAAACGAACACTATTCCATTAACTATATTTTCTCTCGTTGAGAGTGGAGAGTGGGAGAGGGCCCATGGGGTTGTACTTATCTATACTCTTTTAGCAGGATGTTTTCTTTATGCCTCTAACAGGTTAGTGAGGGAAAAACGATGACTTTGAAGTTTAAAGTGACCAAAGAGCTGAAAGGATTTACTCTAGATATGGACTGGGAGCTTGGTAATGAACTCGGTGTTATTTTTGGTCCTTCGGGAAGTGGGAAGTCAATTACCTTAAAGATGATTGCAGGATTAATGACCCCAGATAGTGGTGAGATTTCCCTTGGAGAGAGAACGCTTTTTTCAGAACATAATTCTAGAATCGTACCTCCCTTTCATCGCAACGTAGGTTATGTCTTTCAAAATCTTGCACTGTTTCCCCATCTCAATGTTGAAAAAAATATCAGTTTTGGATTAGGTCACCTTTCTAATAAAAAAGAAAAAGATGAACTCATTGATAGCTACCTTGAGCGCTTTCATATTGAAGATATTAGGTTTAAGAAAATTACTGAGGTTTCGGGTGGGCAACAGCAAAGAGTTGCAATTGCTCGTGCGTTAGTACGTAGTCCTGATGTCTTACTGCTAGATGAGCCATTTTCATCCCTTGATGAATTCTTACGATCGGAGATGCAAGAGTTTATGCTTGAGCTTAAGGACAAACTCAATATTCCTATTGTTCTCGTTACCCACGATAAAAGTGAGGCCCAGAGGCTTGCATCAAAAATAATTTTTTATGACCGAGGACGATTGGCCTAGCAGTAGCTGCACTCTGGTGATTTTGACCATTTTATTTTATCGATAGACATCTCTTTCGCATCAAATATCACTGTTTCTCCCTGAGCGATACATTCCTTACCAAGAAGAACTTTTATCGCCTCTGTTGCCATCATTGATCCAATAATGCCAACTACTGGTCCAATCACAGGCCTTGCTTCTAAGGTTTTATCGGGAACATCATTCCACAGACATCTTAAACACGGGGAACTACTCTTTGAAAATCTGAATAAGTTTAGGGTTCCCTCTATTTTGTATACAGCACCAGTTATAAGGTCGATGCGGTATTTAATTGCAGTGTCGTGAATAAGGAATCTCGTTTTTTGATTATCAGTACAATCAATGACAAGGTCGTGGGATGTAAATAACTTATCGATATTGTCTTTTGTCAGACGCTCTGGGACGGAAGTGATATTTACAAATGGATTTCTTTTTTTTAATTTTTGGGTGGCGAGAGCGCATTTAGGAAGTCCCAACTCATCTACATTGTATAGAACTTGTCTGTGAATATTTGTAATGTCTAGAGTATCACTTTCAACTATTGTAATCGTATGAAGGCCTACCCCCACAAGGTAGGGGAGTACTGATGAGCCAAGTCCTCCTGCTCCAATTACGAGTACTTTAGAGCCACTTAAGAGTTCTTGTCCCTTTTCGCCAATATATTCAAGGGCAAGTTGTTTTGTGTTGTAGTCGTGTTCACTGTATTTCATACTTCAGGTACATGTCCTTTCAGCCACTCTGCTTTTTTTTCTTTGTAGTGTTCTTTCTTCCATATTGGAACACGCTTTTTAAGCTCGTCAATCACATACCGGCAACCATCAAATGCAACTTGGCGATGACCTGCTGTTGCTACAACAATTACTGCTATGTCTGTAATAAGAAGATGACCCACTCGATGCACGCAGTAGACATCACGAAGATTAAATTTTTCTTTTGCCTCTTCAGTGATCTTGGTTCCCTCTTTCGTTGCGAGTTCGTCATATACTTCAAATTCTAAAGATTCAACATCTTCACCTTCATTGTAATCACGAATGATACCCTCAAAAGTAACCTTGGCACCAACTTTTGGGTGGGAAAAATTTTTCAATTTTATATGTTCATCTAAGGGGGTATTTATTACTTCAAACATTCTAGCCTCCCGCTATAGGGGAAATGAAAACAATAGTATTTCCACAACTCAGTGGAGTATCACCTTTCACATACTCATCATTTAGAGCAAATCGAATAATATCACTTGATATGGGGAAATTATATTTTTGGTTGAGTTCGTGATAAAGCTCATCGACAGTCGCTGCTTCTGTTTCTACGAACTCAGATGACTTACAGGTAATGTCTTTTAGTAGAGCAAAGTATTTTACTGTTACTCGCATTTTTGTCCTTTTAGTTGGTCTACCGCCTTGCGGTACTCCTCAGGGGTATTGGCATTAATGAGTGCCAAATTATTTTTTGGATCAATAATAGTAATGTCTTTATCTCGTAAGAATTTTCGAGGACATTTTTTATCTTCGGCAAAATACTCAATAAGTTTAGGTCTGGCCTTTGGGGAGTAAATGGTGAAAAGGGGTTCGGCCCATTTCTTTTCAGGGTTAATAAAGCAGGTTGCAATCTTTTTGGGGTCGTAGGCCGCTAGGAGTTGGTCAATAGACTCTTCATCGGCATGGGGAAGATCGATGGCCATTACAAGCCATCCTGAATTATTATCGTTGTCGAATGCAGATAGAATCCCGCAAATAGGGCCAACACTATCGTACACATCTTTTATTCTGGGATAGGATAGGAGGTGTGACAGTTCTTCTTGTTCTTCGCGAATTGAGAAAAACACTTTGTCTACCTTGGTCACAAGAAGGCTATAGAGGTACTTGGCCTGATCTACCCCATGATAACTTAGGGTACTTTTATCTGTTTGCATTCGACTGCTTTTTCCGCCAACAAGAATAAGTGCCTGTATTTTATTTTTTATAGTCACTTTTTCCTCCAGTCTTAAAGAGAAGTTCACAGGACTCTATTACGATTTCATGGGAAAATGCTTTGCACATATCATATATTGTAAGTGCCGCGATACTTGCGCCAGTTAGCGCCTCCATTTCAATACCTGTTTTCCCTGTTGTTTTAACAGTGCAGGATATTTCTACTTTTTTGTCAGTGTTCACTTCAATTGTAATATCACATCCATCGATCTGGAGAGGGTGACAGAAGGGGATAAGCTCACTCGTTTTCTTAGCACCCATTGTTCCCGCAATGATTGCAGTATGGAATACGGGCCCTTTTTTACTATTGATCTCATTTCCTTGAAAGTGATTCATTACCTCTTCTGGAAGGTAGACTAGTGCTTTTGCTGTCGCAACTCGAGTTGTAATCGCCTTGTCTCCAACATCGACCATACAGGGATTGTTGGCATCATTTACATGTGTGAAGTCTCCCATTTTATCCTCCGATTTGGTGCATGGGTTGTGTTAGTTTTTCTTGACGATAGATTGGCTTAATCTCTAATAGATCTTTCAGTGCTTTTGTCACCATATCCTCATCCATTTCTGATAAGTTGAGTCCCGATTGCATCATTAGGCACGGTCTCAAGTTTCCGTATGAGTCTAGGCGGAGCCTAGAGCATGTTTTGCAAAAGTGCTGAGTTTCAGAAGCAATAAAGCCAATGTTGGCATTAAGCTCTTTGATATTGTAGTTAAAAGATGTTGAGTCAATAGGCATCGGTCTTTCAGTCAAAGTGAATTTTGAATTGAGCTGGGCAATCGTGTCTGCAGCAGAAGTAAATAATTCTTTATGTGAATCAAGTGCTGCGCCAATCTTCATTAATTCTAAAAAACGAATTTCAATATCATTTTGTGCCGCAAATTCAATTAGTGGTATCAGTTCATGAGAGTTGAGTCCCTTTAATAGTACCGTATTGAGCTTTACGTGGGCACCTGCTTTCTTTGCTTCGACAATGCTATTTTTAACTTCATTGAACTTATCTACTTTGGTTATAGTATGGAATGATTCTCTCGAAAAAGCGTCGAGGCTAATATTAATATACTTACAGTTATTTTTTAAAAGAGTGTCGAGGTGCTTCTCAAGTCCGAGTGCATTCGTTGTCAGTCCAAACTTTTTGAGTTTAAGATTTCCAATTTCTTTTGTAATGAAGTCAAGGTCTGGGTGAATGAGGGGCTCTCCTCCTGTAATCCTAACTTCGTCAATTCCATTTGCTACAATGGTTTTTACTAAGCGAATAATGTTTTTCGAGCAGATTGAATCCGATCTATGAAAGGAGTTTTTTTCGGGCATGCAGTAGAAGCACTTCATGTTGCAGGCATCCAAAAGAGATACTCTTAGCTTGTGAATGTTTCTGCCGTGTTTATCTATTAGGAGCATATGACACCTTGATGTCCCCATGGGAGAAACTCTAATAGATCTCCCTTATTAACTTTTATACTTTCTTCTGGGATAATTATAATTCCATGGGATGCAGCTAGTGATGAGTAGTGGCCTGAAGTATTAAACCCCCATGGGGTTGCCCAACTGCTACCGTCGTCCCTGTGCTCAATAGATACAGGAATAAAGTCTGTTTTTTTCTCGATTTTATCGATGTTTTGACTGAGTTTTACTCTTTGATTATTTGCTAATTTAATTCCGCTAAATTTTTTAAGAGATGGAATAGCATATCTTCTAAGGCAGGCCAGTGTTGAAATTGGGTTTCCTGGAAGAGCAAAGACGATGGTTTGTTCTGTGGTTCCAAACCAAAATGGTTTTCCTGGTCTTTGTTTGACC
This sequence comes from Bacteriovoracaceae bacterium, assembly GCA_023146355.1. Classification (GTDB taxonomy): domain Bacteria; phylum Bdellovibrionota; class Bacteriovoracia; order Bacteriovoracales; family Bacteriovoracaceae; genus JAGLCH01. The sequence continues at coordinate 12,010 of JAGLCH010000291.1, forward strand.
TTGTGGAATATTTTTTGAACGCCGAGCTTATTAAGGGTCTCGGGAATAAAATCAAATTTTCCTTTTGAAACTCCTCCCGAAAGAATAAGAGCATCGCTAGAGTCAAGTGCTGCTTTAAGAGCTAGTTCTGTCTGCCTCTTATTGTCAGGGATATGGACGTGAGTGATATGATGAAATCCATGACCTTGTAGTTCTGAGATTGCGGTATAGCGATTAGATGCTCTAATTTGGTGAGGAGCAAGAAGATCTCCGAGATCTACAATTTCATCACCACTAGTGATAACTGTAATGCGAGGTGATCTATAAACCAAAACATTGCTCTCACCCTGGGAGGCGATAATTCCGAGTTGAGCTGATTGTATTGTTGCGCCGCTCTTTAGAATAAGTTCACCTACCTTGTGGTTAGATGACTCTGGAGCAACATTGTCTCCACGACTTAAAGCAAGCTCTTTGGAAATTTTGATCACTCCATCTTCATCAATTGTATCTTCATACATTACAACTGTATCTGCTCCAAGTGGAAGTGGGCAACCTGTCATAACTTCAATGCACTTTTTGTTATTTTGTAAGGTTGCCTGAGTCTGGCCTGCACGAGTTAGTGACTCAATGGGAAATGAATGGGAAGCTGTAAATTGCGAGAAGTTGATTGCAATGCCATCTTTGAGCACACGGGGAAAGGGCGGATCATTCCTTTCAGCTAAAATATCCTTGGCCAATACGCGCCCAGGGCATTCACTAATTGAAATATTCTCTGTTGGCCCAAGGGGGGTATTTGACAACACCAACTTAAAGGCCTTATCTGCACCAATCATAAGCAAAAATACTATCAGAGCTTCTGTTGTTTTATTAGTCTTTTCTTTATTAAAATTAGTTTCAGTTAGTGATGCGTAGTGCTAATTGGAAGTTGAGGTCATATAAGTAAAACGGAAGACCAAAAGGTCTTCCGTTATCTATTGGGTTTAGTTTTTTTATAAACTCTGTGCGTGCTAAACCTTAATCAACTTATTTTCTTGGGGCGAACCAACATAGTGGTCTTGCTCCATGTGAGTAGCCATTTACTCTAGCACAATATCCTTGGTGGATATCTTTGTTACTTGGCTTGATGCTATATGGTTGGTCGCATAGTGCACCTTGGAAGTATGTATCTACTCGGCATTGAGCTGATGGGTAACCACCAGTATTTGTTTTTGATACTACCACTGTGCTTGGAGTTTCAACTGATGGCGCATCCGATCCAGTCAAACTTGCAAGTACTTTCCCTAGTGCCTCACCGGCAAGAGCAGAACGAATACAGATTGCTTGATCTTCTTCGTGGTCGTAAACTTCAGAACATTGCTCAGCTACAGTTGCAGGAACATCAATTGTCTTTACGATTTCTATGTTTGGTTGTCCAACTAGTAGGCGCTTAAGACATTTTGATGTTGCGAAGTAGTCAGACTGTCCTTCAGCAGCAGGCCATGAAGCTTTTGAGAACCATGAAGTTTTCTTTGGAAGACCACCGATCTGGTGTCCAAACTCGTGGCAAACAACTGAGGCAAAGCCCTCAACAGTCATATCATCAACTCTTGCAAGCCCACCGAATAGGTGTACTTCCCAGCCAGCTGTTGATCTTTTAGTGTAAGCATTAACTTTACCGTCATCCCAGTTAGCTTTTATGATAAGTTTTCCACCACTGGCCTCGAAGATTGGTCTATAGAGCTCGCCTAATGTATCTGCAATCCAGTTAAAGTCATCCTCTGTAACGAGTGTACGTGTTTTCTCATTTGGACCAATGTAAAGATCATTTTCAGGAGCAAAAGTTGGAAAAATTTCTGTATTTGGTTGTGCGTAAGTAGCAGTTGCTAGTAGGGCGGAAACAATAATTGTTATTATACCATATCTCATTTAAATCCTCCTTGAACTTTATATGAGTAAAGGAACGACTTGTTCCTATGTTTCTTTGATTAATAAAGTATGGCTAATCTTTTTTATTAAGTCTAGAACTTGCTGTGAGATGTAAGAAGATATGAGAGTTGTGTTTTTTTAGATGCTTTTTTATGGTGATAGTGCGTGATACCGGTAGACTGATGGCTTCTGATGTATGGCTGACCGTATTGATCGGCATTGTAAGGAAGAGGTTAGGTCGGGGATTGTTTTGGTAGTTTTATAAAAATTGGTAACAACAAGCTTTATCGTTGCGCAAGTTATCTGCCTGGGTCAGATGCAATTTGAGTAGTTGATTTTAGGTATAAAAACGGAAGGCCAAGCGCCTTCCGTTTTTAAAATTTGTATTTTATAAATTTAAATTAAATCAGATCATTTGGTTGGAACCAGCATAGTGGTCTTGCACCTATTGTATACCCATTTTCTCGCGCACAGTAACCTTTGTGAGTATCCTCATTGCTTGGTTTGATTAAGCGTGATTTGTCGCACAATGCCCCTTGGAAAAATGTATCAACACGGCACTGGGATGATGGGTAACCACTAACAATTGTAGTCTCAGCTACATCTTTGCTAGGAGTAGAAAGTGATGGGATAGGATCTCTGCCTATTTTTGCAAGTACCTTTCCTAGCGATTCACCAGCAATAGCGGAACGAATACATATCGCTTGCTTTTCCTCCGAGGAATAAACTTCGGAACATTTCTCAGTCACTATTTCTGGAATATCCATAGTTTCAATGATTTCTCTATTCGGTTGTCCTTGAAAAAAGTGCTTCAGGCATTTTGCTGTTGCAAAGTAGTCTGATTGCCCTTCTACTGCTGAATGGTAGTTGCCAGATGTTTTCTTTGGACGACCACCAACCTGATGGCCAAACTCATGACAAACAACTGAGGCAAAGCCTTCAACTGTCATATCATTCATTCTCGCAAGTCCACCGAATAAGTGTACTTCCCAGGTGCTTCCTCTTCTTAAGGTGAAGGCATTTACACTTCCCTTTTTCCATTTGGCGATCATTTTAAGTGTTCCACCACGGGCCTTAAATATTGGGCCGTATAAATCTTCAAGAGTATCAACAATCCAGTTGAAATCAGCTTCCGTCACTTGTGAATTAGATTTTTCATCTGCACCGATATAAAGATCGTTTTGTGGCGCGAAGCTAGGGTAATTTTTTGTAGCTGGTTGGGCATATGCCGCTGTAATTAAGAGAGCTGCAATAGCTGTAATTATACCATGTCTCATATAAAACCTCCTTGATAGGAACATCATAGTTCCTACATTTTTATTTTTTGAATTATGGCCAACATCTTTCATGAAGTCTAGAATTTGAGAAGAGATGTAAGTAAATATAAGTGACTAGAAAAGTCGGTCTTCTGAAAGGCGTAGTAGAAACGAATATGATAGTTTAAAAGTTTTCTTTATCTTATTTGCGCCTGTAAGAATCCCTGCGCTAATAGCTTTAAGATTGGTGATGGTGCGCGATGATGTTATCATTATGAATGATTTCAGCTAAGGACTCTTTTAAATGACTGACATACCGAAGAAAGGTAATGCAAAGGTGACTGTTTATCAGTCTCGTGTGCAGGCAGGATTTCCGTCACCTGCAGATGACTATAAAGATGGTACTCTTGATCTAAATGAACTCTTAATTAATAATCCCCCCGCAACATTCTTTGTAAGAGTACAGGGAGATTCTATGATTGATGCTGGGATCTTTGATGGAGATCTTTTAATTGTTGACCGTTCCCTTGAAGCTCGAAGTGGGCAGGTGATTATTGCCATGGTCAATAACGACTTTACAGTGAAAAGGTTTATTAAGGTTTCAGATAAACAAGTTACCCTCCAAGCTGAAAATAAGCAGCATAAAGATATTGAAGTAGGTGTCGATTCGGACTTTTCTATCTGGGGAGTTGTCACTAACTCCATCCACTCTTTTTAATTATGGGTAAACTATTTGGTCTCATCGATTGTAATAATTTTTATGTATCCTGCGAGAGACTTTTTAGGCCAGTTCTTAATACTCAACCTGTAATTGTACTCTCTAATAATGACGGCTGTGTTGTTTCAAGAAGTAAAGAGGCCAAAGATATTGGCATTCCCATGGCAGCACCTTTTTTTAAGGTTATACCTCTGATCAAAAAATATGGGGTCAGCGTTTTTTCTAGTAATTATGTTCTTTATGGTGATATCTCCTCCCGAGTAATGAGGGTCATTTCTGAAAATGTTCCCGATATTGAGGTGTACTCCATCGATGAAGCATTTGTTGATCTCTCTGAGATGGATGAGGAGAAGGCCTACGCGATGATGAGTGAGTTGGTGAAAAAGATTTATAAGTGGGTTGGCGTTCCCGTTACCGTCGGAATCGCTCCCACACGTACTCTTGCAAAAGTAGCTTGCAACGAGGCAAAGAAGATTGGGATTGAATGCCTAAGTCTTTGCAGTGATCGAATGCAGGATCAAGTTCTTAAGAAAACTCCTGTTGGAGATATCTGGGGAATAGGGCGCCAGAGTAAGGAAAAACTTTATTTCGCTGGAGTAAAGTCTGCATTAGAACTCAAATACGCAGATATGCGCGAAGTAGAGACAATTCTTGGAGTTGTTGGTAAGAGGAAAGTTCTTGAGTTAAATAATCTAGACTCTGTCGCTAGTGATTCCATTTATGAGCATAAGAAAAGTATCTCATCTTCAAAATCATTTTCTAAGAGCATTGTTGAGCTTGATGATCTTAGAGAGGCAATAATATTTTATGCTACTCGAACTGCTGAAAAACTAAGAGGGCAGGGATCAGTATGTCAGCAGGTATCAGTGTTTATAACTACAGGGCCTTTTGCTGAAAAACATTACTATAATTCAAAAAACATTTTTTTTGCAACACCCTCGGGATCAACGAAAAAAATTATTAATGCTGCTCTTCATTCTCTTGATACTATTTTTCGTGAGGGGGTGGAATACAAAAAGGCCGGAGTCTCTCTTGGTGGAATTGTTTCGGAGAGTGAGTACCAGGTTAGCCTATTTGACCCCGTTGATGAAGTTGATGATAACTTGATGAAGGCAATGGATAAAATCAATGGAAAACTTGGAAGAGATTCTGTAAACTTTGGTGTGGTGAAAAAGAAATCACCGTGGCAGTCAAACGCCAATTACAAATCACAAAATTACACTACTAGCTGGAGTGAAATTTTAAAGGTGAAGTGATGAAAATTTTAACTTTAGTATTTATAGTTTTACTTTGCAGTAAATCCTACGGGGATGATATTCAAAGTTTTTTGCAACAATTACAAGAGATGCGTAAAGCGGCCTTTGATTCTGTAAATGATGTGGAGGGCGCCATTGGCGCATTCAATTCACGTCCATCTGTAAAGCATCGCTATCATCATAGCACTACAGGTGTATCTGTTGAATTTGATCTCCCAAAAGATCCGAACTCTGAACTCACTCTTGATATTCAAGAACACTATATTGTTGTCGGTGCGAAGATTATTAATCGGGTTGGGAACTCTTACAGTCAACGTCAGTACCAGACCACTGCGCAGCTACCTGCTGGAATAAACTTTGAAAGGCCAAGGATTGAGCAAACAAAAGAAAAACTTTTAATTCACTTTAAAAAAAAAGGCCTCTAGATAATAATTAGAGGCCTTTCCACTATTTTAAATTTATTCATTTTATCTGTTTAAATCATCTTTTTCCATTTGAATACAGTTGTCGATTGCCTTTTGAAATCTCTCTCGCGCAGCAAGCATTGTCCCAATGTTTGTTCCGTACAGACATCCACCATGTGTGTGAATACCAATGATTTTACTTGTTTCTCTTTCAACAATTGCTGCTCCAGAGTTACCACCTAGAGTATCTATGTTATGCCTAATTCGTGATCTTCCGTCGGGCATAAGCTCCCCATGGCCTATTTGTTGCGCATAGTTTCTGCTCGGCTCATCATCTTGACCATAACCTGTGATTGCTAATTCAAGAGGAATCTTCGGCACTTCAAAAGAATATTCATATGTACCTTGAATATCACCTGCAAACTTACCTGTGATTGCGTTTGGTTTTGTTCTATACACCATCCAGTCTAATCCTGTGCCAAAGCTTTGAGAGTCAATGACATCATTTTTAAAATAAACACTTTCAGGTCCAGGATGAACAATTACTTTATCAAGAGATGGTTCTGTATTAAATTCAATAACCGCAGCATAATCCTTACAGTGACCTGCAGATACTACGCATGATTTACTAATCAGAGTGCCAGTGCATCCGCTAGAAGAGTCAGTTTTTTTAAGCATTCTTCCAACTGGGAGTTCGTTAGAGGGAACTCTGTCGTCGGTTAATCCACATTGGTTTTTTTCAACAGCGTATGTTGACGAGATAAGACCTAAGAGAGCAATTATTATAATTCCTTTCATTTATTCAGATCTTCTTTTTCTTGCTGCAAGCAGGTCTCAATTGCCTTTTGAAATCTTTCGTGACTCGCAAGCATTGTCCCCTTATTTGATCCTTTTGAACATCCACCAGTCGTGTGAATTCCAATGATTTTATTTGTTGATCTTTCAACAACAACAGAACCGGAATTACCACCTCTAGTATCTACTTGGTATTTTAATGCTGTTCCAACAATCTCAGTGAGTTCTCCGTAACCAACTTGTTGAGCAAAATTGTGTTCCGGTCGGTCATCTTTTCCATAGCCTGTAATGACTAGGTCAATAGGAACTACAGGCATTTCGTAAGACAGTTCATATGTTCCTTGGACATCACCGGCATACTCCCCCGTAATGGCATTTGGTTTTACCCGATATACAAGCCAGTCGTTTCCAGTAAAGCCCTTTTTAAAGTCAATTATTTCATCGCTGAAATAAATGTTTTTAGGTCCTGGGTGAATAATCCTACCACGAACTGACGGGACGGTATTAAATTCAATTACATAGGTGTTTTTTTTACAGTGACCTGCAGATACTACACAGGTTTTACTGATTAGAGTTCCAGTACACCCTGAAGATGCATCAGTGGCCTTTAGCATCCTTCCTATTGGGCGGTCGAAGGAGAGAACTCTATCATTGGTCGGTCCACATTGAGTTTTTTCAATGGCGTAAGTTGACGATAGAATACCGATAAGGCCAATCGCGATAATTACTTTCATCATTAATTTATCCTTTTTAAATATTTCGTTAATTAATGTTAGTTTGGGAATTCCAAAATGCAAACCATAAAAAAAGTTTTAGGCCACCGCTCTTTATTTCAGCCACTTGGCAATTTAACTTATAAAAAAAGGCCTCTACAATTAGAGGCCTTCTCATAATTTTTAAGTTTATTTATTCTACTTACAGCTCATCTCTTTCCATTTTAAGACAGTTTTCAATTGCCTCTTGAAATTTCTTCCGAGTCGCAAGCATTGTTCCCTTATTTGTTCTGCTACCTTCTGAAGAGGAAATGCCACATCCGCCGTGTGTATGAACACCAATCAGCGTATTTGATATTCTTTCAACAATGGCCGCTCCAGAGTTACCAGCTTCGGTATCTATATTGTGTCCAAGTATTGTTCCTTCAGCAGTACGAAGTTCTCCGTAACCCACTTGTTGTGCAAAGTTTGCTTTTCTTTCTTCGGATCTTCCGTAACCTGTAATTACTAAGTCAAGAGGTACCTCTGGCATTTCAAAAGAAAAATTGTATGAGCCTTGAAGATCACCTGCAAGCTCACCTGTGACCCTATTTGGACGTACTCTAAATACCATCCAGTCATTTCCCTCTCCCGAATTTTCAAAGTCAATAATATCATTTTTAAAATAAATGTTTTCAGGTCCAGGATGAATAATTATCCACAAAATAGATGCCCTTGTATTGAATTCAACAAGGTTAGCATAGTCCTTACAGTGACCTGCAGATACCATGCAAGTTCTACTAATTAGAGTTCCAGTACATCCTGCGTCGGCATTAGTTGTTTTAAGCATTCTTCCTACTGAGGGATCATAAGAGAGAACTCTCTCATCAGTTGGTCCACATTGTGATTTTTCAATAGCATATGCTTGTGATAGAAGGCCGATTAAGCCAAGTGCAATAATTGCTTTCATCATAAATTTATCCTTTTTTTATTTTGTTGATTAATGTAGTCTAGAAATTCCAATATGGAAACAATAAAAAGAGTATTAGGTCACCCCTCTTTATTTCACCCACTGGAATTTAACTTATAAAAAAAGGCCTCTAAATATTAATTCAGAGGCCTTCTCACTATCTTAAATTTATTTCTTTTACTTGCTTAGATCATCTTTTTCCATTTGAAGACAGCTTTCAATTGCTTTTCTAAATCTCTTTTGAGTTGCAAGCATAGTCCCAATGTTTGTTCCTTCGTTTCCTGTGACACGACATCCACCATCTGTATGAATACCAATGACTTTATTTGATATTCTTTCAACAATGACTGATCCGGAGGTGCCACCTTGAGTATCTATATTGTGCCCAATTACTGTTCTCTTGGCAGTAATAAGTTCTCCGTGGCCCACTTGTTGTGCAAAGTTTTTATCTGGTTCTATGTCACGGCCATAGCCTATAAGAACTAAGTCAAGAGGAACTGTAGGTACCTTAAAAGATAACTCGTAAGTGCCTTGAGCATCACCTGCAAATTTACCTGTGATTTTATTTGGATGTACTCTGAACACCATCCAGTCGTATCCGGCGCCAAACTTTTGGTGGCCAACGATATCCTTTTTGAAATATACACTTTCAGGCCCAGGGTGAACAATGACTCCATCAACAGATGCCTCTGTGTTGAATTCAATAACCTCAGCGTAGTCCTTACAGTGACCAGCAGATAATACGCAAGTTTTACTAATCATAGTTCCAGTACAACCTCCAAATGCATCCGTCTTTTTAAGCATTCGTCCAATTGGGCGGTCGTAGGAGAGAACTCTGTCATCAGTTGATCCACATTGAGTTTTTTCAACAGCGAATGTTGACGATAGAAGCCCGACGAGGCCAAGTGCGATAATTCCTTTCATCATAAAATTCATCCTTGTTTTTTATTTACTTACCCTAACTTTAGCTCGGGGTCCCGTTATTAATAATATTCATCCATTAGAAGACAATTTTTAATTGCCTCTTGAAATTTCTTTTGGCCTGCAAGCATTGTCCCCTTATTTGAGGTGTTATTTCCTCCGTAGGCGCTACATCCACCGTGGGTATGAATACCTATTATCTTGTTTGATTCTTTTGCAACAATGACTGCTCCAGAGTTACCACCTTGGGTATCTACATTGTGTTCAATCCTTGTCCTACTAGTAGCAATAAGTTCACCGTGGCCCACTTGCTGCGCAAGGTTTGTATCTGATTCTTTGTCACGTCCATAGCCAGTAATAACTAAATCAAGAGGGGCAACTGGCTTTTGGAAAGAAAATTCATATGTTCCTTGAACATCACCTGCATACTCACCTGTGATTTGATTTGGATGTACTCTAAATACCATCCAGTCATACCCAGCACCTACATTTTGGTAGTCAATAATACTACTTTTAAAATAAATACTTTCAAGTCCAGGGTGAACGATTTTTCCACCAACAGATGCTTCTGTATTAAATTCAATAACGTTAGCATGCTCATTACAGTGACCCGCAGATACTATACATGATTTACTAATTAGAGTTCCAGTACATCCACCAGAAGAATTCTTCTTTTTAAGCATTCTTCCAATTGGGAGGTCGTAAGAGAGGACTCTTTCATCAGTCATTCCACATTGAGTTTTTTCAACCGCGTATGTTGATGATAAAAGTCCGATAAGAGAAAGCGCGATAATTTTTTTAACCATTTAGTACATCCTTGTTTTATTGATTTATTAAATTTTAGTACGGGAATTTCAAAATGAAAACACCTGATCAAATCACTTGGGAATGCTGTAGATTTCAAGCACTTAGGAAGCACCTGACTAAAAGGGTAAAGTTTATTTTGTTATTGCCGATTAGGTAAGTAGTTGAATAGCGATAAGGAGGGAGTATTAAAACTCTATTTGGATTTATTATATTACTGGTATCAATTCAGGCCTTTGGCCTAGATTATGGCAGTGAAAAAATATATGAAACACCTAAAAGACAGCTCTCTTTAATTATTTCTAAAGAGGGCTATTACCCTGAGAAGCTAACGGTTTTTAAGGGGGAAAAAGTTCGTTTTTTTGTAACGAACTCTACTCGTGATCAAAGCTGTATGATTATCCGTGAAAAGGAACTTTTTATTTCATCACGAATGGGTGAGATTTCAGAAGGTGAAGTTCTGTTTGATAAAGTAGGACAATTTAAGTTCTATTGCCCCACAGGTAATATTTCTGGTTCTATTTCAGTACTCGAAAGACCTTCGGAAATAAAGAAGAGAGAGATTGCCTCCGAGAAGAGTAGAGAACAAATCCGTTACTGGTTACCTAAGGAAGAGTAGATGTCATCAGTATTTAATGACGCCATTGCAAGCTTTTTACACCCGATTCGCGACCTATTGGAAGATGAATCTGTGTCCGAAATTATGATCAATGGGCCGAAAGAAATTTTTATTGAAAAAGGTGGCCTGGTTTTTAAATCAGAGAATACTTTTCCCGATGAAGAAGCACTAATTTCTGCTATGCGCTCAGTTGCACAATCTGTAGGGCGAACAATAGATGAAGATAACCCACGCCTGGATGCGCGTCTGCCTAATGGCTCAAGGATACACGTTGTCCTACCTCCAATGGCCAGAAATGGTACAACCGTTGCTATTCGTAAATTCTCCAAAGATGAACTTACATTAAAAGATTTAATCAGCTTTGGATCTCTGTCACAAACAGCGGCACGTTTTTTAGATGTCTGTGTTCACTTAGGACGTAACATTGTAGTTTCGGGCGGTACGGGTTCAGGTAAGACTACTATGCTCAATGTTTTGGGAGGACGAATTCCTAAAACTCAACGACTTATTATTATAGAGGATGCAGCAGAACTTCAAATTCATGCTGACCATGTTGTTCAGTTTGAGACTCGGAAACACGATCCTAGCCGCGGAATTGAAGGAGTCACAATTAGAGACCTTGTTGTTTCTGCAATGAGACTCAGACCTGACCGCATTATTGTTGGTGAGGTTCGTAGTGATGAGGCCCTTGATCTAATTCAAGTTATGAACACAGGCCACGATGGAAGTATGGGCACAGTTCACGCTAACAATCCTGTTGAAGCGTGTACACGTCTTGAGACTCTATGCTTAATGGGGGAGACCAAAATTCCACCCGATGCTATTCGAAAGATGGTTGGTTCTGCTATGCAGCTAGTTGTACAGTGCTCACGATATCATGATGGTGGACGGCGTACTTCTCATATTTCAGAAGTTCTTGGCGTCGATAAATACGGTGATTATATTTGTCGCGATATCTTTCGCTGGGTACAAAGAGGAAAAGATCCCGAAACGGGTAAGTTTATTGGTGAGATGGTTCCTTGTAACTATGTCCCTTCGTTTTTCGAAGAAATCATGGTCAACCAGTTACCTTTTCCAAAAAGTAATTTTATCGCGCCAGAATGGGCAATAAAGCTGTTCAACGCATAGAATATTTTCTTCGAAACTTCATCGTTGAGTTATTACGCGAGGAGTGAATAAAAAAAATCCTCTAATAATTTTATGATAAAATTAAAAGAGAGCTAATTTTTAGTAAGAGAGAAATATGACATACCTCATTGTTGGAATTGTAATTGGATTTTTGATTGGTGCCCTTATCACTAAACTACTTACCCTTAGTTCAATCTCTACGAGGGATAAAACAATTGTTGAGCTTGAAACTCGACTTGATACTCTTAAGGGAAGTGAAGAACTTACATTAGAATCGGAACAAAGACTTGAGAAGGGTTTAACTCTTGCTACAAAAAGTAACTTCAGTGAAATTGTTGGCAATCTTTTTGCTGAATCCTCAAAGCGCCAGGGCGAGATTGTTAAGCTTCTTGAAAATACTGGCCAGTCGACACATAACCTTCTCAAGGAAACGCGAGACCTACAGTCAATGCTCTATAATAATCAGGCGCGTGGCGCTTTTGGAGAGCAGATCATCGCAAGTATGATTGATCGATTAGGACTTATTGAGGGAGTTCATTACGAAACACAATTCACGAACCAAGAAGGAAATCGCCCTGACTTCATTTTTTACATGCCTGAGGAGAAGTACTTGGTCATGGATTCAAAGTTTCCTTTTGCCTCCTATGCTAAAATTTTTGAAGGTACGGAAAGTGACCGTGAAGTGAAGGCCTTCCTTTCTGATGTGAAGAAGCACTACAAGGCAATTGGCAAGAAGGACTATAAAGGTGAGGCGGGAAGTCTCGACTTTGTTTGTATGCTAATTCCCAATGATGAAATATTTTCCTTCATTCAGAGGGCAGACTCTTCTCTTTTTGTAGATGCCATGGACAACAATGTTCTTATTTGCTCTCCGGCACTTTTGTATCCTATTTTAAATATTGTTCGCCATTGTGTGAAGGTTTTTGGATTGTCGAAAAATTCTCATGAAATATTAGACCTTCTAGAGCAATTTGAGAAGGAGTGGGACAAGCACGCGGAGGAGGTCTCAAAGCTAGAGACCTCACTTCAAACAGCAAGTTCCACTCTTGATAGACTTGTCGGGGTTAGAGGTAGAGCAGTAGAGCGCCTTTTTGCAAAAAAGAATAAACTAATTGAGGGCTAAAGTTTTTTTATAAATTCCACTTATATGCGATAAGGTTAGGGGGGACTTTGAAATACTTACTGGTTTTAATCTTTTGTTTATTTTCTACTGCTAGCTTTAGTGAGAGTACCATCTTTCTATTTAATGGTAATTCTCCGTACTCCGATCCTGCGAAAGATTTTTTTGATGATCTCTATAAAGGCGTTAATGGCCTTAATTCAGTCGATCGTAAAGTTGTATTCTTTCCTGAACAATATGAAAGTAGTCTTGAATATCTTACGGCCTATGAAGCTTCAACAATTACAGTTGATGATCAAACCTTAGTGGTCGGAACAGCAGACTTTGGAGGAGATTTTAACTTTGACTTCAATTTTGAATCAGCTCTTCCAGAATTAACCAAAGAAGAAAAGCAGCAGGCCGATGCACGTCTTAGGTTAGATTATATTTATAAGATGAAGCACGATGCTTATGCCGATAAAGATGGGCTAACTGCTCAAGTTGAGCAGTACCTTAAAGAAGAGAATATGAGAGGGGGAGAGTTTAGAGGGGATGTTACCTTCTACTTTACTGATCATGGATCTCTTCGGAATAATAAACCTTTAAATACACAAACTCATAGCTTCGGGGCAGGAGAAGGAGAGCTTTATCCTTCTGATATGGTCGCCTATCATGAGGATATCCATAGAAGTTTTCCTGAAAAAAAAGTCGTATTTATTCATGACCACTGTTTTAGTGGAGGCATGTTGACGTCTTTGTGGAAAAATAAAGAGACACTTGAGATTCATCCCAATGTTTGTGGCTTCGCCGCTGCTTCTCCTACTCAGCCAAGCTACTCTGGGGAAACATTCATGGATATGCTTTCTCAGATTAGTGACTTTACTGATCCCGAAAAAATCGCAGCAGTAGATAAAGATGGCGATGGGAAATATTCATATGGAGAGGGGATGGATTACTATCAATCCATTCTTCACTCAGGAGAAATGGTAGGAAAAGCAATTCCTTACTCCACAAAAGATACATTTTTGACCGCTGTTTTTGATAAAATTAATACAAAGAAATCAAACACTAAAATGGATTTTGTCGGGGGAAAGTGCTCTGGTCGGCAAACAAGTACAATAGTTGATCTCTCACTTATTAATGCACCTGTTTCTCTATTGCTTGCTAAGGGGCATGTAGCAAAATCAAAGAAGGCGCTTTTCGAGTATTTATCATTTTTGAAGATTACAAACTCAGAGAATACTCTTGATGATCTTAAGGGAATGGTTAAGATAGAGGAGTCAAAACGTTTAATTAATGAAGAAGAGTT
>JAGLCH010000292.1 GCA_023146355.1 Bacteriovoracaceae bacterium
AACAGCTTTTGATGAAAAGTTAGAGCATTATCACCGGATACTCCATAGCGCTTATCAACTGATCTCTCCCAAGAGCACTCCAAATCGTCCCCTAAGGTTTCAACAACTTCAACATCATTATTCTCCATTGCGGAAACTAAATTCTGAAACAAAACCTGCCATTGAATATAGTAGTCTGTCGAAAAATCTCTATACTTATAAACGGCCTCAAGAAGATCATCAGTCAATATTTTTTTTGAGTATATATCCTTGGCGACAGGGTTACTCTTATAGAAGAAGGATCCAAAGGAATACCCTCCACCATAGCCAGAAAAACCTTTGGTGCGATTATAGTCACTGAGCTTCTCGAGGAAGTGTACAAAATAAAAATTTTCAAATTCAATAAAAACAGCAAAAACCTTATGACTTTTAAAAAAGCTATTCTGTTGCCCCATTGTTTCAAATGCACTTTCATTTAGAAAAACCTTGATATCAACAAAATCTTTACAAATGCTATCTATATGCCTAACACGGTTTCGTATAAATTTTCCATCAGTACAGCTATTGTTCACCAAAGTGTCAACTGCAAGATAGAGATCTTTATAAATACCTTTACTTAGATAGGTTCGAAATAATTTGTAGTCATCAACAGTTAGAGACGGATAAGCTTTTTCAGGAAATCCATCTCTCCATAAATATTTAAGTAAATGTTCAACGCCTGTAGAAATACTCAATTTACGTCCAAGATTAGAAACAACTTGTTTCACTAGAGTCTCTGAGAAGTTTGAAAAATCACCATTTGTAAGAAATAGCTCTTTAAGATTTGATAACGAAATTTTCCGATTTGAATCGTTGAAGGTTTTTATCAAACTATCTTTAATTTCTCTAATGAAACAATCGCTCCTCAAATTAATTCCACTAGTCTGTACAAACTTAAATACGAAGTCAGCAATATCAATTGATGAAGTTGCCCAGTCTAGTTGTTTAATCCTTTCAAGCAGATCTTTAAACAGAAGGTTAGAGTCCTTGATGAAAGGAAACCACTCATTTTTTCTAAAATGGACCTCATTTTCAATAATTATCTCCTTAGCATGATAAGTATTTGTTTTAGAGTCCGTCACAAGGGCAAAACTCAAAAACTGCTTAGAAAGCAAAGGATCATTCTGCAAAAGCTTTGAATAATTAATAATAAAATTATCATTTTTCAGACATGTTAAAACAGCAAAAAAGCCACTCCCCTCATAAAAGAACGAGGAGAAAGCAAAATACAATGAGAATGAATAATTAGACGATGACACATCAATACTATTGGGATCCCCGCAAAAGTATTCCAATACCTCATCAGGCCCCTTTAGTGGGTATATAAGCTTGGATTCACCAAAGTCACTATCATCATTTGACTTTAGCTCACGAGCGAGAGATTCGAGTCGATGTGGTAACTGAAGCACTAATTTTGTATTCAAGATCGAGTCTCGGATGATTGAGATGACTCACTGGAGTCAATTATTGATTTAACATCTCTATCAATTATGTTTTTTACATTTTCCAGATCATATGGGTTAACAAATTGTAATTTGAATACAACCTTCCGATCTGTTTCGATATCTTTCTTGCTAGTAGATTTTGTACTTCCCCACCCTGCAACACGCAACTTGCCAAGAAAGGCACTTTGATATCTGAATGAGGAGTCACTAAGTGCAAACGACCACACTTTCTGAGCTCTATCAAGACTTAGCGACATCATTTTTTCTTTAAAGGATGTCGCATCAATATTTTGGGACGAATAGCCTACAATATCAACCGCGACAATGTGCTTTGAGATCTCAGGTCTATGAAAAATAGCGGTAGCAAGTGCAGGAATTAACTTGTCTAAATAAGATCTTCCCTCTGAACGTAGGCGGGCTGAGTTTGTATCAAAAACAATTTTTGATGATAACTCAATCGTCCCATTTTCAGGATCAACCTTTGGATCAATTCCGACCTCTTTTAATTCTTTCTTCAAAATATCAAACACAGCAGCTTTACTTTTATCTACATTATCAATTTTTTTCATAAACACAGCTGTTGCGAGAACAAAGACAAGCATCATTGCCGCCATTAAATCGGTAAAGCTGACCCAAGAGTCATTTTCATTTTCCACTTTCAAACCTCAACCTATCAGCACTATACATTTTTAACTACTAGATCTTCGTCTTTTGCTAGAAGCAATCTCATACTAACATCCTGAATATTTCCTAATATTTTACTTATATGTTCATCGACATCTTTTTGATACTTCGTTAGAATTCCAACAGTGTGCCCTTCAAAGTTTGTTGAGAATTGTTCAAGAATATTTTTAAACTCTTCTGAATTTGTGACGCTTCCCACTAGTCCCTCTGCTAATCGCCCCGCACTTTCGGCCATGCTCTTATTCGAATCTGACAGAAGATCTTTATAATAATTCTTGCTCATCTCCGAACGTTGTATAACTTCACCGACATCTTTTATTGCCACAGTTTGCTTTTCTACAATGTTTAAATTTTTATCAAAGAACTCACCATAAGAGCTATTCAGGTTTTCTACAGCAGAATTGATACCTTGAATATTTTGTCCAAGAATATCTTCCAGTTGTGCTGACTGCCTTTCAAGGTATTGATCAAGAAAATTATTATTTTCACTTATAAATTGTTGAAGATTTTCTTGAATATATGTTCCTGTCTTTTCGAGTTTCTCGTCAACTCCATGCAGAGTAGATGAGAATTTGGTATTTGCATTCAGAATCAATTCACTACATTCCTTTCCTGTTACTCGTATTGTTTCCTCACCAGTAGAGAGGTATGCCTTAAAGGATTCAGTTTGCTCATTAACAAGCCGGTCCATTTCGGATGTAAAATTGCTCAAAGCCGAATCCAGAATTTTCATATTTCCGGATTGACTATCAAGTGACTCCTTGGTTAACTTAAGACTATCATTTGTAGTATTCATCGCAGTTTGTGCCTCAACAAACGAATCATTAACCTTCTCAAAAATGGAATTAAGATCAGTTCGAATAAACTGATCGAGTTTAAGATTTGTTTCCTTCATTTCAAGCACTGTACTTGAAAGCTCACTTACAAACTCAAGCTTACTATCTAGGCTCTTAAATACAGGCCCTAAAATAGCTTCAAGGGAATTAGATATTGCTGTTGCTGTTTTTTCGGGGTCTATAGCCGCACCAATTTCAGATAATGAAACATGCAGTTTCTGACTATCCCTAGAACTTGCATCCTGTAAAGATCTTACTTGTTCAACAAGTGGACTAAGTGTATTCGCCAGAGATTGGTCCAAAGATTTCGCAATTATTTCTCCAGTAACGCGTGGATTAATATTTGTACTAACAGATGTTAAGGCTTCAGCAATCCCACCAAAATCTAATTTTTCAATTAATAATGTCATTTTTTCAAGAGAATGGTCCGTACTATTACTTTTAAAAATGCCAGACTTAAGAATATTCTTAACTCTAATATTTGCGCAAAACCTTACTAATTGATTTATTGAAATGAGAGCGCCGGCACATACTAAGCCGCCAATAGAAGTCCAGAAAGCCACTTTCATTCCACCAATTAGTACCTTAAGAGCAACATCATCGATTTTCCCATCTGGGAGGCCTGTTGCGATCCCCCAAAATGTTCCAATTACCCCCATTGTAGTTAGAAGATTTGGGGAGAATAAATAGTTAAGCTTAGAAAGTCTGAGTTTCAAATATTCACCTAAATCATCCCACGGAACAACATAGGTATTATTTAAAGGTGCAGAGATCTGCTTAATTTTTCGTTGCGAGATATTTATGAAAAATGGAATAATGACCCATAATAGAACAAACAGATTAA
>JAGLCH010000293.1 GCA_023146355.1 Bacteriovoracaceae bacterium
ACTTATTCTTTGTCTGCGTAATCCATCTCATTCATAAGTCTGTACTGCTTATAACGCCACTTAGCATCTGAAAGGGACTGAGCAAATAGTCTCTCAGCTTCTTTCGGGAACTGCTTAGTAAGTGTTGTGTAGCGAACTTCGTTATTTAAGAAGTCCAAGTACTTAGTAAAGTCTGGAGCTTTTGACTCAAGCTTAAATGGGTTTTTCCCCTCATCTTCAAGCATTGGGTTGTAGCGATATAGATGCCAGTAACCTGACTCTACTGCAAACTTCTCTTCTGGCTGAGCTCCACTCATTCCGCCCTTGATGCCATGAGCGATACAAGGAGCGTAAGCTATAATAATTGAAGGTCCAGGATATGCCTCTGCTTCAGCTACAGCTTTAAGGAATTGAGATTGGTTTGATCCCATTGCAACTTGTGCAACATAAACATAACCATAGCTCATTGCTATACGTCCAAGGTCTTTCTTTCTTGTCTTCTTACCAGAAGCAGCAAATTTCGCTACTGATCCAGCAGGAGAGGCCTTAGAAGATTGACCACCTGTATTTGAGTAAACTTCTGTATCAAGCACAAGAACATTTACATCTTCGTTAGAAGCAAGAACATGGTCAAGTCCACCGAAACCGATGTCATATGCCCAACCATCACCACCTATGATCCAAACAGATTTCTTGATCAAGTATTGCTTAAGTTCAAGAATCTCTTCAGAAAGCTCACTTCCATCTTTTTCAAGAAGAGGAAGAAGTGCCTTCGTTGCTGCTTTTGATCCTTGGATATCCTCAAAAGACTCAACCCATGCTGCAAATGCTTCTTTCATATCTGCAGCGACTGCAGACATATTGGTTTCCATTAGGAATTTAAGACGTGATCTTAGTCTCTCAGTACCTAGATTCATACCAAAACCAAATTCAGCATTATCTTCGAATAGTGAGTTTGCCCAAGCAACGCCCTTACCTTCTGCATTCTTTCTGTAAGGTGTAGAAGGTGCTGAACCACCAAAGATTGATGAACAACCAGTAGCGTTTGCAACCATCATTCTATCACCAAACAATTGAGTAATAGCTTTGATATATGATGTTTCACCACAACCAGAACAAGCTCCAGAGAACTCAAAAAGTGGTTGAGCAAATTGTGAGTTTTTCACAGTTGCAAGATTAGGAAATAGGTCAGACTTATAAGTCACGTTGTTCTCAACGTATGACCAGTTCTTATCTTCGTGAAGCTGACTTTCAAGTGGCTCCATAACAAGTGCTTTGGTTTTAGCAGGACATGCTACAACACAAGCTCCACACCCAGTACAATCGAGAGGTGATACCTGAAGTTTGTACTGAAGTCCGTCCATACCTTTACCAATTGGCTTAAGCATTTTCATATCTGCAGGAGCATTCTTGACTTCATTCTCATCAAGTAAGAATGGGCGAATAACAGCGTGAGGACATACATACGCACACTGATTACACTGAATACAGTTTTCAGACTTCCACTCTGGAACGTCTACTGCAATACCACGTTTCTCAAACTGAGTTGTTCCCGCAGGAAGAGTCCCATTTACGTGATCCATAAATACTGATACTGGAAGATCATCACCCTCTTGAAGGTTAACTTTTGCAGCAACATTTTCCATAAATGCTTTTAGCTTTGGCTCAGTATTGTTATCAAGACCGTGGATCTCAACTTTCTTCGCTTCAACTTTAAGGTTTTTCCATGAAGGATCAATCGCTACCTGGTTAAGAGCAGATGCCCCGTTATCTACAGCTTCATTGTTCATGTTAACAATGGCCTCACCTTTATTAGAGTAAGACTTGAAGATCGCCTTCTTCATAAGCTCTACAGCTTGATCGTAAGGGATAACTTCAGAAAGCTTAAAGAACGCTGATTGCATAATTGTATTTGTTCTACTTCCTAGACCAATACCATTAGCAATTTCAGTTGCGTTAATAACGTAGAATTTAATGTCGTTGTCTGCCATGAATTTCTTCATCTCAGTCGGCAGGTGAGCAATAATTTCTTTCTCATCCCAGATAGAGTTGAGTAGGAATGTTCCACCAGGACGTAGCCCCTTAAGTAGATCATATTTCCCAAGATATGAAGGAACTGAACAAGATACAAAATTCGCATTTGTTACGAGGTAAGAAGAATTAATTTCTTCCTTACCAAAACGAAGGTGAGAAACAGTTACACCACCTGACTTCTTAGAGTCATACGAGAAGTAACCTTGAGCGAACATCTCAGTGTTATCACCGATGATCTTAATTGAGTTTTTATTAGCACCAACAGTACCGTCAGCACCAAGTCCCCAAAACTTACACTCTACAGTTCCCTTAGGGACTGTATCAAGGTGTGCACCAAGTTCAAGGTTTGTGTGAGTTACGTCGTCAATAATACCAATAGTGAATTGGTTTTTTGGAGCATCAAGCTTTAGGTTTTCATAAACTGCCACGATTTGCTGTGGAGTTGTATCTTTAGATGAAAGACCATAACGTCCACCAACAACTTGAGGAGCATCTTTTTCTTCGAAAAGAACACTTCTGATATCAAGGTATAGAGGCTCGCCAAGAGCTCCACATTCCTTAGTTCTATCAAGCACAGAAATTTTCTTAACAGTCTTTGGAAGAACTGTAAGAAAGTGCTTTGCAGAAAATGGTCTATAAAGACGGACAATGATAGCACCGACTTTCTCGCCATTTGCGTTTAGGTAATCAACAGTCTCGCGAACAGTTGAAGTAACTGATCCCATAGCAACAATTACACGATCAGCATCGGCTGCTCCGTAATAGTTAAATGGCTTATAATCTCGACCAGTAAGTTTTGAAATTTCATTCATATAATTTTCTACAATTTCAGGAACTGCATTGTAGTAATTATTTGAAGCTTCTCTAACCTGGAAGTATATATCTGGATTTTGAGCTGTACCTCTCGTCACAGGATTTTCTGGGTTAAGAGCATTCTTTCTAAAAGACGATAGTGAGTCTTTATCAATAAGCTTCTTTAGGTCAGCATAATCTTCTGTCCAAGCTTCAACTTTTTGGATCTCATGTGAAGTTCTGAATCCGTCAAAGAAGTGCATAAATGGAACACTTGATTTGAGTGAAGCAAGGTGTGCTACAGCTCCAAGGTCCATAACTTCTTGTACACTTTCTGAAGCTAGAATTGCAAAACCAGTTTGTCTTGCAGCATAAACGTCTGAGTGCTCACCAAAGATAGATAGAGCATGAGTCGCAATGTTACGAGCAGATACATGGAATACACCAGGTAGTAGCTCTCCTGCAATTTTGTACATGTTAGGTACCATAAGTAGGAGACCTTGAGATGCAGTGTACGTAGTTGTTAGCGCACCGGCCTGAAGAGACCCGTGAACTGCACCAGCAGCACCACCCTCAGATTGCATTTCTACAATCTTTACAGGTTCACCAAACATGTTTTTCTTTCCAACAGCCGCCCACTCATCAGTGTATTGCGCCATATCAGATGAAGGAGTGATGGGGTAGATCGCAGCTGCTTCTGTAAAGGCATAAGATACCCAGGCAGCGGCCATGTTCCCGTCCATCGTCATTTTTTTCATCGCCATTTGTAACCTCCAAACATGAATCGAAAATTCGATAATTGTATATAATTGATAATAAAATCGTGAGTAATTATAGTAAAAATGAGCATTAATTCATCAATTAGGTAAGTGCCACATGGTTAATGAGAGCAATCACTTAGAAGAGTTTATTAAAGCCTATATTTCTAATATTTTATATACTTAGAACATATTAGAATTTGTATAGCAAGGGAAAAAGTCTAGTCGAACACCAATTATAGAGGGGATATTTGACCCATTTTAAAGGACTCTCTCCCCCAAAAACCATATTGAATAAAATCAATAACTTACTGCTATCAACAAATATCAGTTCTGCTGCCGATCATACCTTAAAAAAAGATGACACCCAGCGCAACAGCCCCCTTGATGGCATTTTCCGCTGGTAGTAAATCTTGCTATTTTTCTTTATTAGAACGACCTTTTTTTCTTTCTTTAGCTTAGTGAGAATATCTTTCAAATCTGACATATCGAGACCTGGCATTGAGTCAATAATCTCCCTATCAAGACTTAAAACGAGACTTTCTATCGTCATCGGTTTGTAAAAAGATAGGGTTTCTAATGTCATCTCCTCAAGTACAGTCATTTAAAATCCTCAATAATATTTTTTATAAATTCCGGCAGAGTACCTATGGGAGTTATCGACTTCAGATATGCCTTATAGTTCCCCCCATTACTCTTAATAATATGTGCTGTTAATGCTGCGCCAAGGGTTCCCTTAGTAGCTTTTGCAAGCGAAGCAGCTCCCCTCAGGTCCCCGAGCTTAACTCGGATCATAGCAAGGCCTATGTTACGCTCTTTTTCAGGGAGGGAATATGCCAGAAGTTCAGCAATTGCGACTGCTCCCTTGCGGAGCAAGTAATGTATGCGATCAAGAGGATGATCAAAATCACTTACTGCCATCCGATAAAGTTTTTCGCCATCTTCCACTGAATACTTCGTTATAGTATTAGAACTGTATAAAGGTTTCCCTGAATCAGATTCCATCGGGTAATAAAGTGATAGACCTTGTTTGGCCTCATTACATTTTATTAACTCACTCCTAGAAATCTTGTCAATCGAAGTGATTTTTTTATCAATGGCCCCAAGAAGCTCCTTCCAATCAGGAAACTTCGCCTTAACAATCCCCAAAAGTTTTCGATAAAAACGACCTGACTTTCCACGAATGGTGCCAATGTGACAAAAAGCATATGCCTGAACTTTTGACGATGGAGACTTAAGTTCAATTTTGAGTTTAGTGATAAGGCCAGTAAAAGACTTATCATGCTCTTTGATGGTTGCAACAACTTCTGAATCTAAAAGATCTTCACTAAGATTTGGTATATTTAATGAATAATTCTCTGGGTTAAAATCATAAAGTTCACTGAGCACTCCCTGTAACTCGGGCCTCCCTTTTAAGTGCGCACTCAGAACCTCCTGCTTCACTACGCCAAAATCATGTCCTTTCTTTTGAAAGAAAGTATCAATATAGTTAATGAGGGCGAGTGGGTCCTTCCATCGATAACTCTTAAATGAGGTATCAAAATCATTTCCAGATACGAGTAATAGGTGCCTTAAAATCTCACGATCTTTAGGCTTTGAGAATTTTTTCTTATCACCATAAGTTGAGTTAAAACGGAGAAAGAGCTCATTCAAAAAGCGCCTCCTTACCGTAGAAAGATTCCCTTTGTCCGTGCGTGCCATGAATTCAATTCGATGACCAAGAAAAATATAATGCTTTTTAAGAAGAAGCGAAGACACCCGCAATCTAGTTTTATAGATGAGGTCCTGTGACTCTATAGATACATCTTTTAATATCAGAGATGACACTAGCGTTTCAAAGCGATTGAAGCGAGAGATGATTACTTCAAATGAATCCTTTTCACTAAAGAGGAGGAGTACGTTGTTCCATGCCCTAAGTGTTGTTTCAATTGATTCATTGAGATCAATTGCTGTCTGATACCAAGGAATAGCAAACTCACGATCCTTAATTTCAAAACCGTTCTGAAATGCTGCCTCCTGCATCACAAGCCGAAACTTTGAGTGAAGTGAAGGTGTGAACCCTTGTATGTTCTCTAACTGCGAGAGCGTTTTAGTGAGAAAGAAAACTTCACGCCATTTTTTTACTGCATAGTACTTACCTTGAATTTTATTGAGCTTTCCAATGTTATACTTCGTAGCACCATCTCTTTTGAAAATCTCAGCGTAAAACTTGTTAATTAAATCAAACTTATCTTTTTTGAGAAGAGATTCTATATAAAGTAGATCTGCAATATGGCGCTGAGGAAGATCACTATACTTTGTTAAAAACCATTTCGCAGTACTAAAAACTAAGAGATCATAAACCCGATAGTCCTTTGAGTTAATACTGGAACGGTCAGCAATGGTTTTCGCAATTCGAAGTGCGCTGATGGCAGAATCTACTGCCAATGGATCATCTTTATCTGCCCCACTTCTATACCACTTAATCGCATTATCATAGTCGTCTATAGATTCAAACCGCTGGGCCCCATGATACAAAAGCTGAAAACTTGATTTTTTATAAAAATGTTTTGCCGTAAAATAATACAAAGAGTCTAGAGACTTCCACGTCATTGCCTCATCTGTCTTTTTTGCCTCCCTATGAATAAGGAGAAAAGTAGATGAAATATATTCGTAGAATGAATCCCCAAAAGGAAAGTCTTTGCTAACCATTTTTCTGTATGAAAGATAATATTTTTCAAGTAAGGATTCAAGAGCAACAAAGTCACGCTCCCTAAGCTTGTTATCCAACAACTCTTTTAACCATGATGAATAGTGAGGATCAGGCCCATTTTTCATAAGTGACTGATCCAACAAATACTGAAACACCTGAGAAGAGTTAAAAAACTTTCCAATTTTTTTATATGTCATTCCAAGATCTTCAATTGCAAGAGTTAGATTATCACCAGTAAGTCCAATATATTTAAGTTCTGGAAGTGCTTGTTTAAAGCTTAGAAGCTCTGCCATAAAGAGCAAGAGGTCGCGCCGGGATTCATTTAATATACTTAGATTGGAAAGCTCAGGTCGATTAGACTTGTGAACCTCATGAAGAATTTGCTCTAGGTGTCTCAGGGCAGACCATTTCTGACCAAGATTATAAAATGACCAAGAGGCCTTATATGTTCCATAGGTTGATTTTTCAGTTCCACCAATTTTAACAAGTAAGCGATAATACTTAAGAGCTTTCTTAAATTGCTTAGCTTCGAAATAGTAGTCCCCTAGCATCTGATAGACATCTTCTTGATATCGACCCACGGGATAAAATTTATCAAAGTGCTCAGACCGCGCAATGGCAACTCTAGGACTTCCCATCTCCCATGCCAAAACAATAGAAAGAAAATAAGCATCTTCACTCAAAACTGGGCCATTCATTTTAACGGATCTGGTGACATAAGGAGCAAGGGAAAGGTCAGAACGACGGAGAGATTCATTTACAATAGATTTATACTTTACGGGATCCTGAACACGATGAACTGAAGCATAGTTCCACCATCCTTCTGCAACAAAAAAAGCGCATTCACTGTCACAGTCCTTTTGAGGAATTGACCGCGAGAAGTCTAAGACCCCCTTTAATATTGAAACGCTTTCAGTAAATGAGAGTTTTAGATACTCACTGTTCCAATAGAGAAAACCAGACTCTGCAAAAACCTTAAACGCGGCCAACCGAACACTGTTCGCAGTACGTTTATGTGAGGCCACCTCTTTGGCAATATCCATTGCTAACTTATACTTTTCACGATGAGATGCAATAAAAGCGGCCTGCACTTTATATTCTAACTGGTGCCTATCGGAAAAAATAAGTTTAGCATTTTGCTGATGAAGTTTGATGGCATCTTTATAATTTGAGTTTCCAAGTAGTGCCCAAAAGCGTTCTAAGACTGCAAAAGTGTAGAAAGGAGATGTGGATGGAACTCCTTTAAAAGAACGAATAGAATTATCATAGTCCTTGAGGGCATAGTAAGATCGACCTAATAAAAGATAAGTAAGCTCGCGCCATAATCTGAAACCCTGAAATGTTCCAACCATAAGTTCACGAATATCGCCTCTCCCCTTTACTAGTGGAGATAATTTAAGTTGAGCTAGAAGGGGAGCAAGAGTTGAAATCACCTTCTTGTACTGCCCATTTTTTTCGTATCCAATAGCATATAAAATAGAAACGATTGGATAATCAGGATGATCTTTTTCTATACCATTGTGTGCCTTGAGAGAAACTTGTTTCCCGTCAAACGCCTTCAAGATTGTAAGACCTAGCTCCTCTCCTCCATGATCTGCGCTAAAACCAATCGAAGAGAAAAGAAGAAGAGATAGAAATAGACAAATAGTGTTAAGCTTCAACAGGTGAACCAGAATCAAACAAACCAATAATGTTACGTTTATTAATTGGATTTACACGTAAAAAATATGCCTCAACGATAGTGTGGCCACCAACTTGTTTCACTCCAAGGACAGCACATTTTGCACTAAAAGTATGAAGCTGTCTCGAGTTGAAAATGGTTGAAATAAACTCACTCCCCTTGCCAACTTCAAGCTCAGTTGAAAACCTTATTTCAAAACCATTGGTCCCGATTTTATTAACCTTACCAATGTGAGCAGAGGTATTATCGTGCAAGATAACTTCAGCATCAATTTCAATTCTCTGCTCTTCACCCACTGGAGTTAAATCAATAATTTTCCTACCACCAGTACTAGGTTTCTTGTAAATCCCCTTACTAAACACCTTAGGGGGAGGACAGATCGGTGAGGTTTTTAAAAACTTATTAAATTGACTATACTCAAATACACGCTTCCACTCTTCCCCTACGAGTTCGGGGGAACACAGAAAACTATCAAGAGATAGCTTTCCCGCTTCAACCATCCCCTCTATTTCTTCAGTTGAAAATGGGCCAATAGGTGAAACCCCACTTGGATCAGGCAAATACCATTCTAAATTCATCAGTCACTCCATATATATTCCCAACTGTCTCGGATTATTTAGAAACAATATTTAACTTATCCACCTGAGTATAAAGCTCAATCAATAAACCCATAAATAAGCTTAAATTGAATCCGGAGCTTCCGATAAGTAATAGTTAAAAAAGGATTAAACATGAATAAGATTTTGCTTCTGACCTCTGACCTAAATCTGAAGGCATTGGTTAACTTAGTTCTACAGTATAATTTCGATATCGAAATTATCAATAAAAAAAGTGCCGCGACGGCATCTGATTACGTACGTAAAAATCACGCAGATATCAAATGTATCATTGCCGATGAGCACTTCCCTGCTGGTGGTGCTACCAAAATGGCAAAAGAGACTACAGCTGTTGAAAGCACAATACCTGTTATCGCCCTTATGGACCCATTTGGTAAAGGTAGCATATCGAAAGACCAAATAGTTTTTTCAAAAGTTACAAAAGACACAATTCTAGAAAAGCTAGTTGAAGTGGTTGGTGAAGTCTGCATAAAAAAGACATCTCAGATCCTTCAAGATGAAAAACATGTACCAATGAAACTTGAATTACTACTTGAGCTCGACAGCGTTGGCCAGGACTGCTATATCCGCCTAAACGAGCAAAAATATGTAAAAATACTGAACAAGAAAGAATACTTTTCAAAAGAGGACTTTGATAAATATTCTGCAAAAGGTGTTATCTACTTTTATGTAAAACTAGATGATGTTGATGAACTTCTCGAATCCTTTTCGGGAAATCTCAATACAATGCTCGACCTTTCAATGTTCTCGAGGCCAGAATCACTCAATAAAATCAGATCAAAATTCTCAGATGAGGAAGACGGTGCAATTTTAGATTCAATAGTGGATGCTCTGAACAAAGCGGATAAAAACAAACTGAGCTACGATGAAGCATCACATATTTCAAGTCAGTCGTTGTCTCTTATAAGGAAAGCTAACCATAAGTTCGCCCAAGGATCTGAGGTTCAAAATATTGCGAAGGCAACCGTTCTTCTGTCTCTTAGTACTATTTCACAAGCTCCTGAACTGAACAACATGTTTGAAAAGGCAGTAAGCTCTGAGGATACATATCTAAATGACCACAGCGTACTTCTCGGAAGTATATGTTGTCAGATCGCAGGGCTACTCGGCTGGCATTCTAAACTAACTCACTACAAGTTGATGATGGCAGCAATGCTTCATGACATCACTCTTGATAACTCAAAGCTTTCGAGATACCGAGGAGTTCCAGACCTGATGCTAGATGCTGATCAATTTAATGAGGGTGAAATAAAATCATTTCTTTCCCATACAGAAAGAGGAAAAGAGCTCATCCAAAGTTTTAGAATGATACCACCAGATACAGATCTAATAATTTCTCAACATCACGAAAGACCGGATGGTACGGGTTTCCCGCTAAAAATCAACTTCAGCAAAATCTCACCTCTCGGGAGCGTATTTATCGTTGCCCACGACTTAGTGAGCTTTATTATGAGCAGAGAGAAGGCCGAAGAAAACAAGCAGAAAAAGACAGAGTGGAATATGGTGAGTTTTCTAAACCAGCACCGCTTTCTATATCAAAACGGAGTATTCAAAGATATTTTTAATGTCATGTGGAAGCACATGGTAAATAAGTCGTAAGGGGCGAAGATGAAAAAATCAGTATTTCTGATCACATTATTCTTTTTAATAAGTGCGCAGGGGCAGGAGCTCAACAAGAAAGCGCAGGAGTGGAATTTCAAAGGATTTTATTATGATAAAGAGAGAGGCAAGTACTTCTCTAATAGCAAGTCTGTTTTTACAATTCGACCAACATCCACAAAGGAATACCTTGATAAAATTGAGGTGAGTGTAGATGGTTCAGAATTCAAAACATATGGTGGTGCGCTTAAATTCACAAATGAGGGTCCACACCAGGTTCGATTTAGGGCCGTAGACCCTGTACTGAATTGGTCGCCAGTTCAAACATTCAGAATTTTTGTCGACCAAACTGCACCCAAAAGTCAGATCGTCTGGAAAGGTCCTACATATGAAGATGGAAAAACAACCTTCATTAATCCAAAAACAGTACTTAATGTAATTGGACAAGATAACCTATCTGGAGTTGCTACAATCCTTTGGAAAAAAGGAAATAAAGAAACAGCATTTCCACGGCGAGCAACATTTGCCAAAGAGGGAAACTATAGCTACCAGATTCGCGCAATTGATAATGTAGGTAATAGCGAAGGGTCATATGGATTAAGTTTCACGGTAGATAGAAATGCTCCAAAGACGACAGCGCAGATTGTTGGTACTAAAAGTAATTCTGATAAAAAGTTCTACACAACAACAGGATCACAAATAGAGCTTAAATCAACTGACCTAAAGTCAGGAATTCAGCGAGTTGAATATCAAATAAATGATGGGCTCATTTCAACATACAAACGCCCAATTGTATTATCAGAGACAAAGACAACTCTCAAGTACCGCGCTATTGATAAAGTTGAAAACAGAGAGAAATGGAAATCAATGGATGTCTATCAAGATGTTAGGCCACCAAAAATATCTCTTGAAAAGAAAGGTCGCTTTTACACTATTAGCGGAAAAATATACGCAAGGCCTGGATTTTCTTTTAGAGCATTTGTAAATGATGCTGATAGTGGAACTGCAAAAAAACTAGTTTCATTCGATGGGGTCACCTACAGTGAGACCAAGGAGAAGACTTTTACATTTAAAAAGAGTGGCGAAACAAAGTTTCACCTCAAGGCAATTGATAAGGTTGGCAACACAGAAGAAACAAATCCCTATTCAATTGTAATTGATAGTACTCCACCAACGATTAAAATGAAATCTAGTGAACTTCTAGTAAAAAAGAATAACTACCTGTTGTCATCAGTTCCAAACAGAATCACTTTTAGCACCACTGATACTGGAGTTGGTGTCGATCGTATTGAAATAAGCTATGACGGGAAGAAATTCAAAACACTGAATTCACCGATCGAACTTTCAAAGTGGAAAGAGCGAAGAAGAAACTTATACTACAGAGCAATTGATAGACTTGGAAACATCGGTGAAGCTAAAAAAGTAGAAATCTATGTAAAGACAAGAGGACCAAAAGTTGAGCTCTATGTAGAGTCTGAAAACCTACCAAATGTTCCGTTATCTAAGATTAAGAAATAATGAGAAACATCGGAAAGGCCTTTCTCATATCATCATTAATTGCTGCAAGCTTAACGGTTCTTGCAGCAAATAAAGCGACAAAGAAAGTTATCAAATATAGAAAGCACACCACAGTTGATCTAACGGGGTCCGTAATTAAGAGCAAGGCGAGGACGCCTGATGTATTTTATATTTTCCGAAGAAAGCGTACCAGTGGGGGAAAACTAAAAAAACTCCCTCAAAACTTCAACTATCACCGAGCAGAAACCTTACGTACAGCACAGAGGATTATGAAATAAATGAAAAACGTTGCCGTATACCGAACCGACCCCATTAGTGGAGAGCAAACCCTACTCAATTTATTTGAGCAGGAGGCCTATATCGGTACAAGTATGAATGCAACAGTTCACATCAATGACTTTCGTGCCATCGGATTTCATGCTTATATTCGAGATATCAATGTAGATGAATCGGAGGCCAATGACTTTATGATTCTTGACCTTGGTAATGGCTCAAATACATTTGTGAATGGAAAACGTGTTAAGCAATCTCCAATTAAGTCAGGTGATGTGATCATCCTAGGCAACACCCATCTCACAATAAAGAGAATCCCGAAAGTAATGATGGAGTTCCAGCAGTTCCTACCAGATCAGGTGATTGCGAGTTCACCATCAACAAATAGGAATTATAAAGTTGATGAATTTTCTCTTGCCACAGAGAAAAATATCTTGGAGGCCTGCCTTTACTGGGGGCAGCAGCGCCTAGAGTCACGAACATTTCAAAGAGGAGCGCAGGTAACTATTGGAAGTGATATTAAGTCCACTTTTGCCGTAACCCTCCCAGATAGAAAAAATCACAAAATTGCCACATATAAGGGTGATAAGCTTAAGCTCAAAATCCCCTACTATGCAAAGGGACTATTCTGGCAAGGCGATGAGGCATATACGCTTGACTACCTTAAAGATGAGCGAAAAGATGATGACATATCTGATATAGAACATACTCTACGTGTGGGAGATAAGGCCGAAATACAGCTAGGTGAGCAGATACTGTCATTTAAATTTGTACTCCCTCCTGAAAAGCTAGCACGATATCGTCGAATAACATTTGATATGAACCTACTGAAGCTCTACGCAGCAGTAGTAGCAGTATTTATTCTTTTCTTCTCACTAATGTTACTAGAACCTCCTCAAAAAGAGGTTATATCAAAGATCCCACCAAAGCTTAAAAAGATCCTATATGAAGCTGGGATAAAGTCTGCAACAAAAAAGCAAAAAAGTGCCATTGGTGAAATGTTGGCCCAAGGAGGTCGAGCTCGTGGCGATAGTGGAATGGCAAAAACAAAAAGGTCTGAATCAGAGAAGAAAGCGAAAGTAAAAAAGAAAGCATCACCAACTAAAGTTGCGAAGACAGAAAAGTCTGCGCAAGTAAAAAAGAGCAATATTGCCGCGACGACAAAACAGTCGAGGCCTGACCTAAGTAAAGTTTTTGCCTCTACCTCTACTGATGCTCTCGAAGACATATCACTTAAAGGCGCCACAGAAAAAGGAAATACAGTATCAAGTATTTCCGGCGGCCATTTTGCGAGGGGCTCAAGTGGTTTGGGTTCTGGTGGCGGTGGAGTGAGTGTCGGAATAGGACAACTTAAAGGCGCCTCTTCAGGTGGTGGTATGGGTGCTGGAGATGAAGGTCTAGCACCAACGAAAGGAAAGTCGATTGAAATTAAGATTGATGAAGAGATTGTCTATCAAGACTCTCTTGATCCCGAGGTTATTGCCGCCATAATCAAAAGATATATGCCTCAAATTGAACATTGCTATGAAGCAAGATTAAGTCAAGATAGTGGTCTCAAGGGTAAAGTTACCGTTTACTTTCAGATTATAAGCACAGGGGGAGTTGCCTCACCAAAGATCCTTGCAACAACTCTAAAAGATCAAATAACAGAACGCTGTATTATAAATAAAATAAGAAAATGGAAATTCCCTAAACCGAGAGGTGGCGGGGTTGTTGATGTCAACTATCCATTTCTATTGATGTCCACAAGAGACAAATAGAAGGAGTAATCATGTTAACTTTTTTAATAAATTCATTCAGTGACGGTGGTGCTTTCATGTATCCCATTGCGATTCTACTTTTCTTCGGCGTTATTATTATTATTGAGCGAAGTTATTCAATTCTATTTGTCTACAAGGCAGATGGCGGACAGCTAATGCAAAAAATCCAGCGCCTGCTCCTTGACAACAACATTGATGAAGCAGTCAAGCTCTGTAACTCAAAGAAGAATGCTGCCATATACAGAGTATTTAAGGCGGCAATGGTAAGTTCTGATCGACCGATTGAAGAAATCCAAGATCATATTGAAGTTGCCAATATGGCAGTTATCCCAAAACTTCAAAATAGAATGCCATACCTTTCAACCATAGCAAATGTTGCGACTCTTGTAGGCCTTCTTGGAACTATTATTGGTCTGGTAAAAACATTTGAGGCCGTAGGTGCAGTTGAAGGATCTCAAAAACAACTCCTGCTCTCTGCTGGAATCTCGACTGCAATGAACACCACGGCATTTGGGCTCATGGTGGCGATCCCATGTTCTTTAGCCTATGGTTTTTTGTATAACAAAATCAATAATATAATCGACGAGGTGGACCACTACTCTGGAAGATTATTAATCCTTCTAAGAACAGGAAGTCAATACTTTGAGTCTGACGATATGGGAGAGGAGCAAGTTTCAATAAGTTCACAACCAGCACAACAAAGTGGAGAAGAAAACCTTACAGATAATGATGAGGGCCCAATAGGAGAAGATGGACTGATCGGTGAAGAGAACATTGTTCCAGACCCTGGAGCAAAGAAAGAGGATTAGATGAGAAACAAGAAACGAACACTCATAGAACAAGGTGAAGTAAATGTTGTATCCTTAATGGATGTTCTAACAACTATGCTTTTTTTCCTAATCCTCATGGCCAGTGCTACAAATTTCACAACTATAAACTCAGAGTCTTCTTTGATAGGAAAAGACTCCGACGATAAAAAACAACGATTCGACTTAGTGGTATCGTATAAATCATCACGTAGAGCAAGTATAATTCTCGGACGTTTCAATGAGCTAAAGCTCATTGAGAAGAGAGATTTTAAGCGCTACATAAGAAGAAAGTTTCGCTCAAAAGGATCTATTGGATATGAAAGAAAGCTTTACGGAAAAACAATTAAACAATTGAGAGATAAGGTAGAAAAGGAACTTAAACGGATAAAGCAGGCCTTCCCCCATGAAGTAAAGGTGACACTTGCAGTTGGAAACAATGTCAAATACCAACAAATGCTACATATGATGCACCAACTGATGATAACAGGTGAAGATGAGTTCTTTAAATCTACAAACCTAATCGGACAGACTCGTTTAATCAGAACACTTTTCCCAAGTGTCACTCTTCAGGAACTAGGAGAGAAAAGTGCTATTTAACAAAAAAAGAAAAAGTAAAAAAGGAAACCTCAAGCTACAAGAAATTAACATCACCCCTTTGATGGATGTGCTAACAGTGCTGTTATTTTTTCTAATTAAAATTTTTACTGTTAACAGTATGAATCTCAATGTTCCAAATGACGTAAAACTTCCGGAATCCTTGTCTAAGGACACTCCGGAAGAATCAGTCACAATTGTAGTAAGTGGAACAGACATAAGAACAGAAGAAGAGGTGCTCCTAAAATATTCCAAAAACACCTTCAATCGCAGTGATATAGGGGAAGATGGAAGAACACTTACAAAAGTAGCAAATTACCTTAAAAGGGAAATGAAAAAAAGAAATCAAATTTATGAAGGTAATGCTGCACCTGAAAATCTCCCAAAAGGAAAAATCATGATTTATTCAGATAAAGAAGTAAGCTTTAAAGTTCTAAAATACCTACTCCACACCGCGACCACCACGGGCTATTCCGACTACCAGTTCCTAACAACGAAAGGCTAACTATTTCGAACATAAATGCAACTTTAGTTCATGTGCCAAAAAAAGTTTGTACTTTTTGGAAAAAAATCATTTCATCCAAGGCCCTAGACCCTACCTAAAACCGGCCAAGTAAGTATTGAGATTCTTTAAGCTACCTGCTCTAATTCAAGAATTTAATTCCTTCACCATTGAGACGCACATAGAAATGAGTTACTTTAAGAGAACGAGAAGGAATCTCTTGTAAATATGATTTTACCAGTTGTACGTGAGCTGAAACCTGTACGTTAGTTATCAAAATCAATTCCCTCTGCAGTGAGTTACTGAAAACTCAAATCTTGCAGATCTTGGGAGGGGTTATGAAGACCCAACTTTCCGTGACTCTGAGACTTATGCTCTCACTGTCCATTGCCGCAACCTTTGCCAGCTGCCAGGAAGAAGAGTTCTTTGAAAAGGACTTCTCTCAAAATATGGGAGTTGAAGCTTATGATGTGGAACTGCCTAAAAGTGAAGTGATCATTGTAGAAGCTGATGTGGAAATATCTCAACCGATTCCACCTACGGCCATTCCTCCTGTTTTAGTTACTCCGAATAATTGTGAAACAATCAGTCACGGAGAGACAATAGCTAGAGTGCAATACAAGATGTCTTCAGTTCTCTTTGGACATTTTTGTAACGAAGAGACACAAACGAGTACTTGTAGTGACGGTGTACTTTCGACATGGACGGGAACTTACAGCTTTAATTCTTGTGCAATTCTCTCCCCTGAAAATTGTAACGACATAATTCACGGAGGAGTTGAAACTAGAGTCATGTACCAAAGCAGCAAGGTAGCTTATGGAAGTTCATGTAGCTCTCAAGCACAAACAAGAGCGTGCAACAATGGTGCCCTCACCTCATGGAGTGGAAACTTTGAAAACATTAAGTGTGTTGTGACCTCGCCTTCGGTCAACCAAGTGACAGAAAACTTCACCCAAAAAAGCACTACGAAGGGAAAAGTTGATATCCTATGGATGGTTGATAACTCAGGTTCAATGGGTGACGAGCAAGCAGAACTGGCCTATAACTTTGACCTCTTCATCAATGATTTCCTAAAAGAGGAGGTTAGCTTTAAAATGGGTATAACAACTACAGACCTCAGGTCCAATTATAGTGGCGTTTCGAGGTGTTCATTCGATAAATTAACTGACCAAGCAGCTAAATCAAATGAGTCTCAATTCATTGCAGACTTCAAGGAATGCATTAAAGTAGGAACGAATGGATACTATAAAGAGGCAGGGCTTCAGACATCTACTGATTTTTTAAAACGATATGGAGCGAGTTTTCTGCGTGATGATGCATACCTGATTGTTGTTATGATTAGTGATGAGAGGGAACAGTCTTCAAGTTCGGTATCAAGCTATATTGAACAACTGAAATCAAGGAAGAACAATCCAGGACTGGTTAAAGTTTACAGTATTGTCAATGTCAATACTGCCCCCCGCTACATCGAAGCCGCAGACTCAACAGGGGGTAGAAAAGCTGACATCAAAGGAGACTTTGCAGATATCCTCAAGAAGATGGGAGAAAAAATTGTTGACCTATCATCAAGCTTTGCTCTGAAGTCATTACCATACGATGATGAAATTATAGTTACAGTTGATGGAAAAACAATTACCAGCGGTTGGGTAATTGACACCGAGTCGGGCACGCTTAAATTCGAAGACGGAAGTATTCCTCCAGAGGGTGCTGCGATTACAATTAGATATAATGCGATGGTTAAATAAGGAACGGCAATGAAGAAGTTACTACTTTTTATACTCGTTATCAGTTGTACAAAATCAGTCGCCAAGGAAGGCGACCTGTACAACTTTATGTGGCTAGATCAAGACAAGAAAGTTTATGTGCTACAAAATAAGGTATACCAAAAAAAGCGTACCACCTACATGGATATAGGCTGTATATCCAATCTCACCGGAAAGTATCAAGAGACAAATGGTGTCCACTTTAACATTGGCCACTATCTCAATGAAGAGTGGGCGATAGAGATTTTTTACAAGCAGTACTTTCACCAAAACAATGACACTTATAATAGTGTCCTTAAGATCAATGCCACAGAACCATTTGTGAGAAGAATAAATCAAATGTATGGTGCATTGGCAGTTTGGTCGCCATTTTATGGGAAGATCAATACCTTTAATCACATTTTTTACTTCGACTGGTCGTTTGGAGTCGGTCCCGCAATACTTAGCGCAGAGAGTAATCGTAAAACTGTTTTAGATCCAGCAAGCTCGGGAAGTTATGAGTCAGAAAAGTACATCGGTGCTCAAATAAAAACGACTTTAAAGTTTCATATTAATAGCAACTGGCACCTTGGAATTAACCTTTCAAACACTACATTTGATGCTCCAGGGCCAATTGATAATACAAAGAAACTCAGACACACTCGTGATGCTATGCTGAGCATTGGATTTTCATTCTAAGGTGAAAAGATGAAACTACTACTAATCACATGTATACTTTTACTCAATACGTTCGCACATGCAGGTCTTTTGAAGTCGCATAAGATATACCTACGTAAAGACTTAAAAGCAACGGATAAACTGGAGAGAATCACCTATGATTTGATTGAGTCAAAGTACTATTTTTCAGCTTCAGTATTTGTTAATAAGCGAATAAAAAGAGATAGAAAAATAGGTGATCGTTTTGAAGATGCTATTTTGACAACTGCAATCAAGACGGGAATTGATACCTTCTGGGAACTTTCATCAGAGGAACTATCGACACACAGCTCTCCTACACTTTCATTTTCCCATGGCCTTAAGTTGTTTAAAGAACAAGACTTTAACAAGGCATACAATGAGCTTAAGAAAGTTCCTCGAGATCACAAATTCTCCCCTGAGGCCAGGTTAATTCAGGGATCAATCAATCAGCTTTTTCGTAAGAAAACAAATGCGAAGTCAAAATATCGAGATTGTATTACCGATGTAGATGAGAGTATAAAAAGCGCAAAGTTTGAAAAACTTAAACGGTACTACACAATTATAGGTGAAACCTGTCGTATCCATATTGCAAGAATGGAATACGCTACAGGGAACTACAAAAAAGCAGTAACTGAATTTAATAAGATTTCTAAAAACTCATACAAGTGGCCATATATTCTCATTGAGAAAGCATGGGCGCACTATCAACTTAAGGATTACAACAGGACTCTGGGGCTTTTAGTTACTTATAAATCACCCCTACTTACAAGTTATTTTTTTCCTGAAGCAGAAGTTCTGGGTGCCCTCACCTATCACAGACTGTGTCTGTGGAATGATAGCTCCATTATTATTCAGAAGTATTATTCTGATTATCGAAAACGCAGTAGTGAACTTAAAAAGCTACTGGTTCATAATAAAAAGTCTGACAGCTATTTCCTTAAGCTAGCACTAGCACCAATTAGCAAAGGCGAGAAGCTGCACCCTTACATCAGAAACCTAGTGACCCAAGTAAAGAAGCAAATTAAATTCAGTATGGACTATGTTCCAATCAAGAGGGCCGAAAATGAGTTAAAACACCTAAAAAGATTTGATAACTTTGTTTTTACCAGCTACTTACAAAAGAAAGTTTCCCAAATGGCAAATATAAAGAGGATTGGACTCAACCAGTTTATCAAAAGATCAATGTTTGATTTCATCAATCAAATACACCGCTACTCCAAAGAGATGTTTAAAATCAAACTGGAAATTATGTCTAACCAAAGATCCCTTATTTACCAAAATAAAAAACTTATTTCGAAGAGATCTCGTGGAGATATCGATAACGTCCAACAAAAGGAAAAACAGCATTTCTGGAAATTCAGGGGAGAATTTTGGGCCGATGAATTGGGAGATTACTCATTTGGACTTAAATCAAACTGTAGACATGTGAACAAAACTAGAGACTAGGATCAACTGATGAAAAAACTGACAATTATACTAGGCATGATTACTATTTGTTTGATGCTCACTTTAGAGGGGAAGGCCGAGACCAAAACAAAGAAGGGTATCTTATATAAGTATAAGATATATGAGCGTTTTGACCTTGGAAACCTTGAAATTAAGGGAGAGATCATCGCACCAGGAGACCTATCAATACTGGAAAGGAAGAGGAAAGTTTTCAATTTGGAGCTTTTAAACAGAAAGGAATTCGATGGAAAAACGATTCAGGATATAATTTTTCTACGATAAAAAAAAGTTAATTACTGAACAACATACTGTAATAAGATCAATCCAATTAAAAGTATAAGAAAGGTTCTGTTTGCAAGTTGTTCCGCTCACCGTTAACCATTAAGCTAGAGATAGTTCAAGAAAGAAATACGCGAGTTTGTTGTAGTACGTAGGCGGAAGTTAAATAGAAGTCCACCAGGTTCGCGTTTCTGAAAGCAGGTCCCCACTTATTAAAGGGAATGGCCACAATTGCTTTCCATGAGGTAATCATGGAAACCCCAGTTCAGGCAGCTTTAACTGACCCATCATTCATCAAGACTCTTGCTATCTTTATGCAAGAGGGTGGAATCTTCATGTGGTTTATCCTTGCGATTTGGTGCTTTGGTGTGGCCATTTCACTTGAAAGATTCAAATCCCTTTTTATCTATGACGTTAACGGTGCATCACTGATGAACCAAATAAAAAAACATATATTGAAAAATGAGGTTAAAGAGGCAATTAATATCTGTTCAAATACAAAAGCACTCCTTCCTCTAGTTATGAGAAGTGGACTAAAAAGGGCGAACCAAACAAAAGAGCAAATAATGGATGCTGTTGAGTCTGCTATGCTAGAGGTGTGCCCTAAGGTGGATAAGAGGATGAACTACCTTGCACTAGTAGCAAATATCTCTACCTTGATTGGCCTCCTTGGAACAATTTACGGGTTGATTGAGTCATTTTCTGCAGTTGCAACAGCTGATCCAGCATCAAAAGCAAAGTTGTTGGCACTGGGTATTTCAAAGGCGATGAATACAACGGCTTTTGGTTTAATCTCTGCAATTACAATTATGGTTGTTCACTCGATTTTAACCAGTAAAGGTGAAAAAATTCAGAGTGAGATTGATGAGTACTCAGTGAAGTTAGTTGACCTACTCGGCACAAAAAAGCACTACCATACTGGCCCAACAGTTCAGAATGAAATAAAAAATATTTCACAAGTAGATAGGGCCCAACTGCCTGATCTCCCAGAAGCATCATAAAAAAGGGGGGAAGATGAAAGCAAAAAAGAAAAAAGGCATTGCTAAGATTAACCTTATCCCAATTCTAGATGCTGTGTTTATTTTTATTTTCTTTTTATTAATGTCTGCGCAATTTGTTGAGATTTACGAGATCGGCAGTGATGCCCCACAAATTGCCACAATAAAAAACGATAGCAGGAAAGACCCATTAAACCTGGCACTCAACATAACAAATGAAAAGATAATTGTAACAACTGGGGTAAATGAAAAAGCACACAGCACAATAGTTCGAATCGCTGGAGGCCATAATGTTCAAAAGCTAAAGACTGTACTAAATAAAATTAAAAACAAAAATACAACAGAGTCATCAATAATCTTTCGCCCCACAAAAAGCGTGCACTATAAAGAGATTGTAAAAATAATGGATGCAGTCAGACTGAAAGATGAAAGAGCTCCGACAACAGCAGGAAAAGAGAATCAACTATTTGACCAAATCATCTTTGAAACAATCAGGTAGGAGAAATCATGAGAAGCGGAATGTTTAAAAAGGCAGGAAAAGAAAAAAAGGAATTGATGGAGATTGATATTACATCGCTTCTTGATATTCTAGTCATTCTACTGGTATTCCTCCTTAAAAGTTATAACGCTAGTGACTTAAGTGTTGATATCGTCAGCAATCTGACACTTCCGAACTCAAGCTCTATGAAACTTGGTAATCATGCAGTCATCGTACAAGTCGACAAGAGAGGAACAATTTATGTTGATAACATTGAAGTGAAAGAAGCACATTTCGGGGGAGATAAAATCTCTGGTCTCTATGAAACACTAAAGATGAAGAAAAAAGAATCTGAGAAGTCGAGAGAAGTTTCATTAACTCACTCAAAAAACAGATCTGACCATGTAAACATTCTGCTCGATCAAGATCATCCATATGAAATAATGCAAAAAGTTATGCACACATCAGCTCTTGCCGGTTTTTCAAAATTTAAACTAATAGTGAAGGCACAATAAATGTTGAAACCTCTAATCATACTCCACTTTTTTGTATTTCTTTTTGTATCCCAAGACTCTTTGGGCAAAGAAACAATTGTCAAAAAGTGGTTAAAGCTAGACCAGCTCATAACAAATGAGATTGATATGATAGAGGGACTTCAAGCAACAGGCCCTACTATGAAATTTCGATTATTTGAACTTTACTCTGAGAAACTCAAGATTGAGAAAGAAAAAGAAAATAGGCAATTCATCAAGGGAAAGACAGGTATAAAGAAAGGGAGCTTTAGTCGATCCAACAAGCTTTTTAATAAGGCACAGAAGGTTGGTCTTAACATTGAGAAGAAGCATCCTACCTATAGTCAAATTGGAGAAGTCTACTATATCTTGGCGATTAACTCTCGGGATTACGATCAAGGTAAAAAGACACCTCATTACTTACACCTTGCACTGGGAGAGAAAAACCTGAGTCGCGATGTAAAGCATAACGTCCGAACTGCCCTTGCAGAACATTACTACAATTCTAAAAAATACCAAAAAGCAATATACTACTATAAAAGAATAACGGATAGAAAAGGCGACCAATGGAGAGCAAAACACTACTACAATCTGGCCTGGTGCCAATTTAAAAAGAAGCAACAAAAAGGAGCAATCAAAAGTTTGTACAGTGCCTATAAGCTCAGCAAACTAAAAACAATTCTTAGCGTTGAAGAAGAGGTTTTAGATGCAATGTCTATATTTCATATTAATGGTGGAAGCGTAAATGAAGTAATAAAGTTCTACAATGAGAAGCTCAAAAACCCCACGGAGTACTTACTTAAGTTAGCACAGCGAAGTTCAAAAAAAGGGCTAAAGGCAGCAACAAAAAAAGCACTCAAGCATGCACTACTTGCTGCAAAAAGAAATAAATCCCTAGTTGACGAGCAAGAAGTCAGACTTGAATCGCTCTATATATTCAGGTCATTTGGCGATAAAAAAAACTACTTCCAAAATACTTTTGGACTTATGGGCCTAAACAAACTTGCTCCACTTAAAGGTGTCTTAAGGAATAGTATTATCGAAGAAATTAGTAGCTACACCGGATTTATACAGGAGCGATTCATAAAAGAATTTCACAACAAAAACGAGAATTATGACACGGTCAAACTAAAACGTATTACTAGCTACTTCAATATACTCATTTCGATCCACCCTGAAAAGGCATCAATATATAGATACTTCCAGGGAGAAACATTTTATTCTATAAAAAAATATATAAAAGCAGCAAATCATTATATTAGAGGAATAAAGGCCTATTCAAAGAACAAATTGATTAAAGCTAAAACAAAAAGAAAGATCCTAGACGCCCTAATATCATCCATTGCAGAGTCATCCCTCAAAGGACGAAAGCAAAAGAAGTATCTTAAATATGCATATAGCAACTATATACTTAATTTTCCGAGAGAAGACAGGACACGTCAAATTATGCCTAAGCTCAGTCAACTTTACTTGTCAGAAAAAAACGTAACCAATGCCCAAGATATACTGAATAAATATATCGTCAATTTTCCAAAAGACATAGAAATCCAAAGAGGTGTTCAGTCGAATATTATCAATTTTCATGTTGCAATGAAAAATAGTTATGCCCTTGCTGACTGGATCAAAAGGATGAAGGGAGGCCATTTGAGCTTCGACTCCAAGTATCAAAAACAGGCAATGCTTATTCTAGGAGACATGCTATTTATTCAAATAAAAAAGGAAGAAAAAGAAAGCATCATAAAGGCAATTCATGGCAACAAACGGCTGTACGAAGATGAGAAATACCCTCTACAAATCAGAGAAGAGGCCGCCCACAACATATCAATACTATTTTTAAATAGTCATAACACGGAAGATTCAAGAGAGTGGGTATCTAATGGTAACCTAATTCGCCCCCACTCTAAGAAACAAATACTAAGAGACCAACATAAATCAATGGTAGTGCAGTACTACATGCTTCAAGACTTCAAGTCTGCGTACTCACTTTCATCGAATATCATTGAGACATTTTGCAATGAAGCATACTCCTCAAAAGAGCAGTTTTTCAAGCAGCATATTTACATTTCAGCACTGACCCTATCTGCAAAGAAACTTGCTCTCGAATTTAAGAAATATAAAAACTGTCACTACAGCAAAGGTTTTTTTACTCGCACGATCAATGAGGCGAGAGAAAGACTTTTCATGCTAAAGAGATATCGCCACTACAACTATCTTTCAAAATATACTAAGACAATGAATGACTCTTTAGCATATAGATTATCTAAGAACCTCTACTGGGAATCAAGAGTTAATAAAAACATAAAAGATGAGAAAAACGCTTTAACCATACTCCGAAGACTAACAAGGTCAGATATACTAAAAAGTGAGGAGCGAGCTCAAGTAATAGCAATATTAGAATATATGGCCTTTGAAAATAAAGTAAACAAGTGGATTTCCTCGAAATACCAATATATCGATAAAGTATTTGATGAAATACAGTTCAATAGAAATCTAGAATTA
Organism: Bacteriovoracaceae bacterium; assembly: GCA_023146355.1. Lineage (GTDB taxonomy): Bacteria > Bdellovibrionota > Bacteriovoracia > Bacteriovoracales > Bacteriovoracaceae > JAGLCH01. The sequence continues at coordinate 24,262 of JAGLCH010000293.1, forward strand.
AGATTTTCTGAGCTAGATAGAATTACAAATACTTCACAGTTAAATATCGAACAAGACATTCCCAACATTACAATCGGATCGTATAGCATCCTTTCAGAAAGCTACGCAAGAATTGGCAACGAGCTTATGAAACTTAAAATCAAACACTCAGACATAGGTTTTGTAAAATCGTTAACAAACCAAATGAAAAAACTTGGCGTAGGCCTTCTAAAGAAATCAAACGATTATAATAATATGGCAAGTGAACTTCTAGAAGGTCACCATCTTATAACTCCGTACAATCAAATTATTGCTGCACGTAAGCTAAAGTTCCCTGTACACAACTTCTATCCCGCAACAGCAAAGCTAATTACTTTCGATGCGAAGTAGAGGACATTATGAGAATACTACTGTTACTAATATTGCTATTGGCAGCTTCTTGCTCCACCCATTCAATCAATCATAGGGGTGACAAAAGAAGTAACAATTTTGCTATAGATGAATCATTCATCAAAATGCCAAATAATTTGCTTCAGAGACTCATAGATGAGGGAAATGGCCTTGCTATCTGCCACGTAGGAAATAAAAGAGAAGGACTTAAAGAGCTTTCCCAAAAATTTTCTGTTGACTATACTGCTCAATACCTCAACCAGCTTGGCACATGCCACTTACTTAATAATGATCTATATAAGGCAATGTTTTACTACCGTGTCGCGCTTGGAAAAAAGAGCAATTCTCCTGAGATATATAATAATCTAGGAATTTTGAATGCAAGACTAGGACATCACTCACAGGCGCTTAAATATCTACAGCGCGCTAAAACCGCATCACCAACATCAACTACCCCACGCTATAATTTGGCCTCAATCTATATCAAGCACGGACAATACAACAATGCGCTTAAAGAATTAAGAGTACTATATAACCGTTCAAAAGAGGATATGGATATTATTAGCACTATGGGAACAGCATACCTTTTAAAAGGTAACACAAAGCTGGCCCTGCACTATTTTAATAAGATCACTATAGAAAGGGCAAAATGGGCAGATGTAGCATACTACAAGGCACAGCTCCTGCTACTTAAAGGAAAGGATAATGAAGCTAAAAAAATGATATTGAATGCAAAGGATATATATCGTGATGACCTAAATGAGCTCAAAGAAACTCTGATGAATACAATTGAGAAGAAGGGAAATAGCTAATGCTTGGAACAAATAAAAACACAGAAAAATTTATTCTCAATATGTCTAGCTACATAGGTGGAGTGCTACAACAAAGCTTCGATCTGACGAAAAGTAAGTTATTGATTGGGAGTTTTGAAGGTGCTGATATTTGTATTCAAAACGATCAGACTTCTTACTATCATGCTCTTATCGTTATTGACTCAAATGGAGAGGGGGATATTCGTGACCTCTCATCGAAAAATGGCATTTTCATTAACGGTGAAAAAACTGACTCAGGGCACTTCTCATCAGGCGATGTAATAGCAATAGGATCGGTTGAATTTCATATTACAGAGAGGCCATCTAGCAGTGAAGTGATTAACACTGACCAGAATGTAAAATCTATAATTATTGAAATGACCAGTGCTCCAAACGAGTTACCACCGAAGGATGGGTTAACATTAATTGATGGCGAGTATTGCGACATTAGCTTCGATGAAAGGAATTTTAGCGGAGAGAATCTGGAAGAAATAAACTCGGTAGACCTCAGCATTGAAAATTATGTGGACCTAGATGAGTCTATCGTGGAGGAACATAAAAATATTATTCTAAATGATATGAGTGACTCAGTAGAAGTAACGATTTTAAGCAATGGAACCATTATCGACCTTCACCATCTTCCGGTAAAAAATAGAACGTACTATGCCTCAGGAAACCATATAGAGCGAAGAAATACAGTCACCATTCCAGGACTTGAAACAGATAAAAAGGTTCAGTTTATTTCCATAAAAGATGGAAAGATAATCATTCACGATATAGATAGGTTCTTTAAGGTTGATAGTGGAGTAAGTGCAGTATGCAGTTCATCAGAATTACTTAAAGGAGACATCCAGACATTCACTTATGGAATAAATCAGATTATTCTGAGAGTAACAAAATCCCCGGCAAAGCTTAAAGTCTCACCATTTTTTTATCAAGATAAAGAAATGCTAAAGCAGGCCGGAAAAGTTTTTGGTGTTGCGATCTCACTAATGCTTCTTCTCCTCCTCGTTGACACAACTCCAGAGAGGCCTGAGCCAAAAAAGCTTTCAATAATATATAAGAAGGCAGTAAATGCCTCAACTCATTCCGATAAGAAAACGTCAAC
>JAGLCH010000294.1 GCA_023146355.1 Bacteriovoracaceae bacterium
ACTCAAAAAAATCTAATTTGCTGATATTTAGTACAGAGTTTGCCCAAAGTGGTTCGCCACCATTGCTGTAAAATGGCCAAACTTCAATAGAATCATTACTGGTGTCATTTTCGGAGAAGCTTGTGAGTAGAGTTACTCGCTCACCATGGCCAACAACGGCACCACAGGTGGCGAATTCTTCAAAGGGAAATGTGTAATTACAGGTGATTACACTACTCATGAATGAACATTATCCCAACAGAACTCCAGTGTCAGGCCTATTCTTCCGATCATCCATTGTGATATTGCGTGGCGGTAATCTTGGCACGATGGTTGCAACATTAATAGTGAGAGAGAGCAAACCAAATAAGTAAAAACAAGGTGTTAGTATGAGAAAGGTATTGGGAACATTCACTAGAAACTGTCCAATCATTAGACGCGTGTCATTTTTATTACTAGCGACACTGTCATTTCAGATAATGGCGGGGCACGTAGAGCTAAACCCAGCACTCTTAAATCCACTTGCAGAGATCAAAGAGACTCGCGGACCTGCTAATTTTACTCCAACTGATGAGACTGGATATATACCAATGGTTCAAGAGATTGAGCTAGAGGTAAGTGAGCGTCTAAAAGACGATCGTGGCGGAACACTTAACTCTATGAAATCACGTCTAGACTCTTGGCGAGAGCGTGAAGAGTACGCCGAGGTATGGGGGCTCCATTCAACTGGACTCTATAACACACCTGATGAGTCATCTAAAAAAACATATATTGAAAGCTCATTTCTAAGATATTTTGATCGTCGTCTTTCTGGCGAACTAAAGAACTCAAAAAAAGGATCGACACTTGCGAAGGCGAGAACAATAGAACAGGCGCTCCGTCCTGATGCAAAAATGCAGGTTTCTAAAAATGTTAAAATCCGCTTTTCTGCCAGAGTTATTCAGCGTTATGCAATGGTAAAAGTGATAAATCCATATGTTAAATCAGAAGTAAAAGTAACAATGGAAGGTCAGATAAATATGAAGATTTCGAAACACTTCAAGAAGTCTGGAGTTAAGACCCAGGCCGATTATAACTATAATACTGGCCGCTATGTAGCATCAGTTAACAAGAGAATTACAAACAGATGGTCTGCCAATGTGAAATCTGAGCAAGCACATAATTCTATTCCATTTGATCATGATATCAATAGATACATGCTTAACTATGGATTTGGATTCTAATTGTAAAGCAGTACAACTTTAGGCATCATATATAGATGAAATTAATATTTATAGTAATACTTTTAGTTCTATCAGGCACCGCTCTCTCTCGCGCACCGATTAAACTAGACACTGTTCATCCATCTATCAAAACTTTTAGTTTGAACGAAGTTTGTGAAAATAAAGGTTTTAAGCACATCCTCTTGGCACTACCTAAAGGAACTGGCGCAGTTGACTGCATGGGAAGTTCTGTATCAATAACTAAGTTTTGCAAAAAGAAGTTTCCAGACAATCATGAGTTGCTTCGTGGATTTATTAATTTTGAAAAAAGGGCAACCTGCCATTTTGCTCAGAGTTTAATCCTCTCTCTCGATTGCAACCGTTTTCCTCAGTATTGCAAGTCACCTAAGCGCGGATGTAATGCTCTTAAAGGGATCTATGCCGTTTCTCAAGTATTGACTCACAGTGGACGCTCCTCTCATGATGAAGGAGACCTTCTTAAGTGTTATTTTGCAAATACTTTACCCGATTTCGAATAAATTATCCCTGTTCCATTTATAGAACCCTCGTCTTTTAACCCTTTTCGCCTTCGCTCTTATTTCTCAACTTGCATCGTTCACAGTGGGAGGAATAATGGAAACAAGAATTCAAGGGGTATTTCCCTATAATGATCGATATCAAGTTGTAGATATTTTTGGCTACTCAACTAAGGGGCTTCCTGGGATTGAAATTCTAGGAATGGGGAAGTTAGGACGAGGCATAAAGGAAAAATTTATTTTTCTATCCCGCTCGCTTAGGCTATCAATTCCTCACAGGCGTTATGTTATTTGTGTCGAACTCGATGAAAAGTTTAACTCAAAAGGGGAGAGTGATATTCAATATCTTGAGTTACCACTTCTCATTCTCTTTTGGACTATGGCCGAGCAGCTGCCAATAAGGAAACTAGATGATTGTTTTTGTTCCGGAAAGATATCTGTGAATGGGAAAGTCAGTGATCTTGCAATTAAAAAAGAAGTCTTAGTGCGAATAGGGGAGAGTACTAAAGTAATGGGAGGGCTAAAGTATATTACTCCAAGTCGAGTTGATGTGCCAGACTCTCTCTCACACCTTCCCTTGGAGGGACTATTGGGAGGACTGGGGCTTCGATTGTCCTAGAGAAAGAAATACCACTTTATAGCACCATAAAAAAAACCTCTTGAATTGATCAAGAGGTTTTCTATTCAAAATTACTTTAAATAATTAGTAACGGTCATTACGTGGAGCTTGTGGCTTAGCTTCGCTTACACGAAGTTGACGACCTTCACATTCCGCTCCGTCAAGTGAAGAGATAGCTTCTTGAGCTTCGTCATCATTTGACATCTCAACAAATCCAAAACCTTTTGAACGGTTTGTATCTCTGTCGATAATAATCTTTGTAGATGAAACACTTCCACACTTTGAGAAATGCTCAGATAGAGTTTCTTCAGTTAGTGAATAAGATAGGTTACCTACATAAAGTTTATTTCCCATATTACCTCCTAAGGTTGGGTGAAGTTAATCTGAATCGTCGGGGCCTTAGAAGAGTTGTCTCGAAAAATATGGTCGGGAAAATCTAGCTAAATCCATATACTCAGTATGATTACCTTCTTTCCTAGGGGCCTTCAGGTAATCAACGGCTAATTATTATCACTAGTTTATATTAAACACAACAACAATAGTCTAGTTGGTAAGAATTACTCAGCATACTTTAGAT
>JAGLCH010000295.1 GCA_023146355.1 Bacteriovoracaceae bacterium
CCTCTAGACTTTAACTGGCTTGGTTTAATTTAGGTTTGGCAGTCTATTAATGAGAGTATTGGCAAACTCTTAAGGTATTGGAATCGCTAGTGCGTAAACATCGGACCGTATATTGCGCACCAATGTGACATTTTGGTTGGCCGCATCCAACCTCGAATAAAACGTCAAATTATAAGTACTTACTCGTGACCCCATATCCCCCCAAGTCACCTGGCACAACTCAGTGGCACAATCCAGAATGGTGTAAATCTGCAGTTGAACTTCAGATTTACACCATTTTGTATTATAGTAGGTGAATGTACACCAAGCGAAGCTGCTCCGATCAATTAGGGAATTCGATATCTGGATAAAGCTAAAATGACTGAACGAAAAAGGATTAGGATACAACTATGCTTACCACTATGATCAAACGAGCAATAGAAAGCGAATTATTACAGTCCGCCAAAGAGTATCCAGTGGTTACTATTATTGGCCCACGCCAAGCGGGCAAAACGACTCTGGCGAAGATGTGCTTTCCCAGCTACCAATATGTGACGCTCGAAGATCCCAATACAAGACAGTTGGCCCAAGATGATCCCCAAGCATTTTTCAGTCAAATTACGTCGAATGCTATCATTGATGAAATTCAGCGCGTACCGCAACTACTTTCATATATCCAAGTCATTGTTGATGAGCATAAGAAAAATGGTGAATTCATTTTAACCGGCAGTCACCAACTCGAGCGAAGACAAAGTGTTACCCAGAGTCTTGCGGGGAGAACTGCGATACTGAAGCTTCTTCCTCTTTCGATTTCTGAACTCGAGGACCTCTCCCCTAGAAACACATACGAGCAAATATTCAAGGGCTTCTTACCTCGAATTTATGATCAAGATCAAGACCCAACTAGGGCCTATCGCAACTACTACGACACCTATGTTCAGCGAGATGTTACTCAGTTGATAAATGTTAAGAATCAAAACTCATTTGAACGCTTTATTCAATTGCTTGCCGGGCGAGTGGGTCAAATTGTGAATTACCATTCTCTTGCATCAGATGTAGGCGTAAGTAGTAATACGATAAAAGAGTGGCTATCGATTCTTGAGGCCTCATTTATTATTTTTCGACTT
>JAGLCH010000296.1 GCA_023146355.1 Bacteriovoracaceae bacterium
AAGGGGCAACTACAACTACAATTTCACCAATAACTAGACCTTACCGTGAAGAGTAGCCACCTTACCAACAAGATCAAAACCTAATACTTCGGAGACCTCGACTTTTATGAGGTCTCCAATTTTAACATCGACCCCATTTAAATCATTAATTATTACGCTGCCATCAATATCTGGAGCTTGCCCATGATGGCGCCCGATAACTAAAAGCTCAGTATCCGGGTGCTCACCCTCTACCAAAACCTCAATCGTTTTTCCGATATAGCTCTCATTTTTCTCTTCTGCAATCTGTTCTTGAAGCTGATAGATCTCGCGGTAGCGGTCTTCTTTCAGCTCATCACTAACTGTTTGCTCCATATTATAAGAGGGTGTCCCCTCTTCTGGTGAGTACTTAAATACTCCCAAGTGATCAAATTTAAGTCTCTCAACTCCCTCTACCAATTTCTCAAAGTCCTCTTCCGTCTCACCAGGGAACCCCACCATAATCGAAGTTCGAAGAGTTATACCGGGAATAGAAGCGCGCAGTTTTTCAACTCGTTCAATGATTTTTTCACCGGTGATAGTACGATTCATCTTTTTCAAAATATCAGTAGAGAAGTGCTGGATAGGAATATCAAGGTATGAACAGATCTTTTTAGAAGATGCCATTTTTTCAATCACATCATCGGTGAGATCATCGGGGTAAATGTAAAAAAGACGAATCCAATCGAGCCCATCGATCTCCTCCAAAGCACACAGTAGGTTATAGAGTGAATTCTCACCATCTAAGTCAAACCCATAAAGAGATGTATCCTGAGAAATCAAATTGAGTTCGCGCACTCCGGTTTCAACGAATGCCTTAGCTTCAATAACAAGAGATTTAACTGAGCGGGAACGAAGATTTCCACGCAGGTAGGGAATAATACAAAAAGAACAGCGACGATTACAACCCTCTGCAATCTTAAGCCACGCGGAGTAAAAAGGAGAGGTGTTAACCCTAGGGTCATTTTCGGTATGGATAAAGGTGGGAACATCCACCACAATTTTTTGGTCAGATTCTTTTATAAGCTCCACCAGGTGCTGATACTCTCCTGTCCCAATCCACAGATCTACTTCAGGAATCTCCGCTGCCAGTTCATCAGGATGACGCTGCGAGAGGCATCCAGTCACAACCAGCATTTCACAATTGGAGTCATTGGACTTTCGGTGATCGACCATCTCTAAAATAGTATCAACTGACTCTTCTTTGGCATCGAGGATAAAACCACAAGTATTAACAACAATAAGCCGTGCCTCATCAAGTTTTTGGGTAATTTGATAGCCCTCATCACGTAAGTGACCTAACATCACCTCTGAATCTACCAAGTTTTTAGAGCATCCAAGGGATGCGAAATACACGCTCTTTGTCTTATTCATTTAGTCACCTAATTGCTTAATTTTATCCATTAGTAGTACAAATATTACCAATGGGCAAAGGCTTTCCCAAAACTGTGTAACATTGTAAAATTATTTAAAAAGGAGCGCTGTGAAACAACTCATTTTACCCTTTATTTTTGTCCTTCTGGCCGGATGTGCTACTGATGTGGTGAGACCACCTGAGGGTACTCCCATCTCAAAGCTTAGTGGCCCTCAAGTTGAGGGGGAGCAATACGCCTGGAACTACTACCGTGGAGGCCAGATGCTGAAGCTGAAAAAAGGTGATCGAGGCTGTTCAATTTTCACTGAACTCAAAAAAGAAAAGCGCTTTCCCCTACAGGTTTTGGCAGAAATTAAATACCTGCGAAGTTGCCCTGTGACTAAAACCGAACTTCTTCAATTCTGGGAGACAAAAGATAAAGAAATACCAAGATGGGCACTAGAGTACTACGTAGTCTTTTCCCTCGAACTCGCCAAGGACTATGGCATCAGAGCTAAAGAGGCCCATTTCTCTAACCGATTGGCAAAGTACAAGCGCCTTCGTTCCGAGAAAATCCCCCTTATTAAACATGCGATAAAACTCGCGCCACAGTCCGATCGACTAGAATACGAGAAAGCACTTGAAAAGATTGCACCCCGCTATATTGAAAAGAAAACTCCTAAAACTTACTACCAAGTGGCACGTGACTATGAACGGATCAGAAAGTTTAAAGTAGCGCGAAAGTACTACCGCAAGATTATACGAAACCGTCAAAGTACTATTGAAGAAAAGCTGAAATCATGGAAGCGCTATTGCCTATCCCACAAAATGGAAAGAGATAGAGCAAAGTATGTGGACTGCTTTGGCAGGCAGATACTAGACTTGAAAAAAGAACTAAGTGATAAACGTATCTTATACGATCGAATGATCTCCTACGCCAGAGCACTTTGGACCATTGAAAGAACCAAAATAGCAAAAAAAGTTTTACTCGAAGTAATAGAGGCACCAGAAGTTACCGGAGAACAAATTGCTCTCGTTCACCGCGCCTTATCGGGAATGGCGCAAGAGAAGCGCTACTTCAAAAAAGCAATATCCCACATCAAGGTTGCCATTGAGCAGACTGGAGTTTCAAAAGACACTCGAGAAAAACTCCTATGGCAACTAGGCTGGAGCTTTTACATTGATAAAAACTATACCCGCGCACTTAATGTTTTTGAAATATTAAAACTTGAAAGCGAGAGTAATTTTACTAAGATGCGAATTACTTTTTGGCAGGGAAAAATTCATAAGATCTTGGAGAATAACTCTAAGTCCGATGATAAATTTGAAGAACTAATAGATCACGACACCTTTGGATACTATGGACTTATGGCCCATAAAGAAATGGGAAAATCCTTAAGCCCCATGAATAAATTTGAAGATTACGATAAGACTGATTATCGTGGAACAAATACCCTTGAGTGGCTTCTCTACGCTCGCGAGTGGAATATGGCCAAGCGCTACCTCCGCTTTATGAGCTATGGAAAGAAAAATAGGGAAGAGGTGGAAAACAAACTTCCTCTCTACTACCGCGGTCGTGCATATGATTACGGTATCTTTCTGTTCTATAAAATCGAAGCGGAAAAACGTAATGAATCACTTAAAGAATATGCCTCCTTGGTATTTCCTATGCCCTTTGAAAAGCAGATCACCGCTTCAGCAAAGAGATTTAATATAAAAAAGGAATACATTTACTCCATCATTCGTCAGGAATCTGCTTTTAATGCTAAGGCCCGTAGTTTTGCCGATGCCTTTGGGTTAATGCAAGTAATCCCTAAAAGAGCGGAAGAACTTTCAAAAAGATTAGAAATCCCCTACCGTCGACTCAACGACCTCTACAATCCAGATATAAATGTACCCATAGGTACTGCTATTTTAAAAAAGAATTTAGATCGCTACAAAGGAAATTTTGTAAAATCCACTGCAAGCTATAATGCTGGAGATACACCAGTTAAAAGGTGGTTTGAAGAGCGCTTTAACGGCGACTATCTAGAATTCATTGAGATGATCCCCTACGAAGAAACCCGCTCATATGTTCGCTTGGTACTCAGAAACTATTTGAACTACAAGCGATTTACCGAGAAAGAATCCTTCATAATAAAAGATTCCATTTTCACTAATTTTTAGGTGTTTTAAAAACAAAGCGCTTTGACGAAAGTTTAACTTCGGCATGTTGATTAGAAAGATTCAGAGTAAGTAGCTTATCTGTTTTTTGAACAATATGGATGGCAGATAAATTTGAGAATATATGCCTTCCCGTAAAGTCTAGTGTGGCCTTCTTAATTCCACTGCGAACAATACCACTTTTAGTAAAGCGAAGTATTACACTCCTCTTTTTTTTAGTAACGCGAAAGAGTGCACCACTTTTAAGGCCATTTTTCAAAAGATCAAAAAAACCAGAGAGTTCTGTTTTCCCTGATTCGTTAATAGTTAGCTCACCCTTCTCCCCTTCCATAAATGGTGGACGGTAATACCAAGTTTTTTTAGGGTTACTCACTAGAAGAAGGGATTCTGAACCTTTGATCTCAAGGCGAAGATTGCTGGGATACTTATACTCAATAGTTCCATTACTTTTTTTTATCTTTCCAGATATAATACCCTTTCTCACCTGCTCAAAATCAGCAGTAAATGTCTTTGGCAAAAAGGCCATGGCACTTGAAGAAATTAAGAACATAGAAATTAAAAGAGCTTTCACGGCGACCCCTAATGTAGCTGTACTGAAACAGCTTTTGATACTCCGGGCTCCTGCATAGTTACACCGTATAAAGTATCGTTCATCTCCATTGTTTTTTTATTATGAGTAATGAGGATAAACTGAGATTCTTTACTCATCTCACGAAGAAGCTCATTAAAACGCCCTACATTGGCATCATCAAGAGGAGCATCAACCTCATCTAGAAGACAAAATGGTGACGGCTTAACCAGAAAAATGGAGAAGATTAAACTAACGGCAGTCATCGCTTTTTCACCACCAGACATCAAGTTGATGTTCTGCATTTTTTTTCCTGGTGGCTTGGCAATAATATCTACGCCACACTCGGCATCATTGATATCTCCAGTCACTTCAAGACGCGCTTCACCACCCCCAAAAATAATCGGAAATACCTTCTTAAAGCGGAAATCAACTTCATCAAAGGCGATCTTAAATCTCTCTCGAGACTTTTGGTCTATATGACTGATCGCTTCTTCAAGATCTGTCAGAGATTGGCGAAGCTCAATTTCTTGCTCATTGAGAAAATCAAAACGCTTCTTTTGACGATCATAATCTTCAATTGCTTGCCAGTTAATCTCACCAAGACGAGCGTACTCACCTTTATATTGGCGCAGTTTTCCACTGCAATCCTTAAGGTCTTGTCCATAGCGACGAGTAAAATCAAATGGGTTGCGATTGATTTCTGTAGGCCCATTCTCTGTTTCCATGTAATACATATTTGAAATATCGTTTAGCTCGCCCTTCTCATCATCTGTATACTCAAGGTAAGAGCAAATAGCATGGCGAAGATCCACTTGATACCTCTCAAAAATATCCCGTGTTACCAGTTCCTCATCAGCAATATTTTGCTCCATGATAGTTTCAAACTTAACTATTTTCTTATCAGCATCGTTGATTTTACGAGAGAGATTTTTCACCTCATTCTCACGGTCCTGCATAGAAATCATCAGCTCTGCCAGTTGGTCTTTCATGATCGAGAGAACATCCTCTTTATCAGAAAGGTCTGTAGCAGTATTTTTATTTTCCTGGTCTAATTCATCTGCCTCTGATGACATCGTTTCAATTTCATCAGAATAACGAGTGATTATTTCTTTATTGCTCTCAAGCTTTTCATTGTGGCGATCAACTTGATTTTGAGCATCTTCTATTTGAGAAGCGGTGGACTTCAGGCGGTCCTCAAAAGACTTAGCTTGAAGTTCAAGAGATCTAAGCTCGTCTTTTTCATTATTATAACTGCCACGAAGCTCAGAAAGTTCGTCTGTAAGATCTTCTAGCCGAGCAGTCTTATCTTCAAGAGCTTCCACAATATCATTTTGCTGTCGACTAAGAGAATCCTCGCCTTCTAGGAGGTCAATTCGAGACTTTGAAATCTCACTCTTACGATTCTGCAATATGTCGAGGCGAGCATTGGAAGTTTCATAACCTTTCAGTCGAGCAACTAGTGCCGACTTCTTAACTTGGGCCTCGGCATTCTTCTCAGCACTTAGATTTCGCACATCTTCAAATTCAGAACGCCTAGAATCTAGAGCGCCGGACTTTTCTTCAACCTGCGCTTCAAGAGCTTGAACCTCTTGCGTTAGTATAATTAAGCGTTCATCGAGCTCTTTTATTCTATTATTTCGCTCGACCATTCCCCCCACTCCATCGGAATTACCCGAAACACAGAGGAGCTTCGCTCCACCAACATTGCGAACGAGATAATGTCCATCCAAAGTAGTGAGAGCTTTAAAATTAATCTCAGAGCTTAACCCTGTGAATACTTCCTCATCGAGTTTTTCAACAATGTAGCGCCCACTAAATAGGGCCTTGATGTGTGAAAACTCTTCTGGAATATCAATAATACTGTCGAGAGTTGTAATCTCACCACAACGCATTTTTAGTCTTTCAAGTGACTCTGAAGAAGTACTGTCAGACGTGGAACAGACGAGAAAATCAATCCCTTTCTCTTTATTCCCTTTTAACCATGAGTAGAAAGATTCAAAAGAAGCATTAGATGAGACAAGTGTCTCCATAAAGTCGTTAAGCAATTTTTGAACAGCTTTGGTGTAGGCCTGATCACACTTAACCAGATTACCAAAAAGTTCAAATCCCTCTTGTTCACCAGAATTCATAAAATCAGTGGCACCCTCTTTTACCCCTTCAAGCGAAGAGGCAATCTCTTTAAGAGAACTCACTGTAGACTCGACCTTGATGGCCTCTTTGGATTTCACATTGAGATCACGCTCTAGGTTGCGGGTTTCATTGTGAAGATTATGAACAATATCTTTTAGCCCCTCTTCCTGGTTTTTAAAGGCATTAGATTCTTTCTCGGCAAGTGTAGCTGCTTCTCGCTCATCAGCAATCTCACTTGAAACGCCTGAATACTGTTTTTCAAGTGCTTCTATTTCGATAGTCATATCTTCAAGATTTGCAGCGTACTCTTCCAATTTAGAAGAGTTTCTAAATGCCTCTTTTTCAACTGAGTCGCGCTTATCTTTTAGCTCACTGACATCAGCGCGGAGTTCGCCCACCTGATCTTCACGAAGCTCTAGTTGATCCTTAAGTGCTTCAACTTTCTCAGAAAGATCTGTAAAATCATGTTCTTCGCTGGCAAAGTTTTCAAGTTCATCACGCTCTGCCTTTAGAGATTCGAGACGCTCAGTTCTATTTTCAATATCACTTTTGATCTCTTGAATTTCATTTTCGCGAGTGGAGATGAGCTCATCTTTTTCATCGACCCCTTTCCTTAGATAATTGAGGCGCTCTTCTGCTGCCGCAAGTTTCTTTGAAATCTCATTGAAGTCGATCTGATACTCTTCCAATTTTTCACGCTCTTCAGTTTGCTTGAAGCGCTCTTCCTCTAGGCCGATTTCAACTGCTTCTTTACGAATCTTCCAGCTTTCAAGTTCGATTGTGATCCCATTTAAGGCCACTTTTAGTTCTTTATATTCTTTCAGCTGATCAAATACTTTATGTGAATTTACAACGAGGTCATTTCGTTGAACCTTATCTTTTAGTGTTCTCGCTTTCTCTGCCTTCTCTGCTTGCTTTTGAAGACTTTTGAGGTTCTTATCAATTTCAATTTGAAGGTCGTTGAGGCGTGAAAGATTTGCTTGAGTTTGCTCAATTTTCTTAAGGGATTCCCTTTTCCTAACTTTAAATTTAGTGATTCCTGCAACGTCTTCAATCATGGTGCGACGTTCTTCAGGCTTAGATTGAACCAGACGGTTAATCTCTCCTTGAGCGATAATAGAATAGGACTTGGCACCGGCGCCTGTATCCATAAAAACTTCTTGAATATCCTTGAGACGACAAGGTTGACCGTTAATGCGGTACTCCGTTTCTCCGTTGCGATAAAGCTTTCTAGTCAGCTGTATTTCACTGGGAGCAACAACAGTGTTTCCAATATGGATGTGCTTTCCTGTGTCGTTTTCCAAAACAAGAGAGACCTCGGCCCATGCTGCTGGGCTAAATTTGGAAGAACCAGCAAAGATCAGTTCCTTCATGGAATTACCACGCAGGTGCTTGGCAGACTGTGCTCCCATTACCCAAAATAGTGCATCAACAATGTTTGATTTGCCACATCCGTTTGGCCCTACAATTCCGGTGATCCCGTTATCGAATTGAATTGTGGTGCGGTCTTTAAAAGACTTAAAACCCTGAACAATTAGTCGCTTTAATTTCACTGATACCAGTCCCTTTTTATCTCAATTCAAGAAGAACATTACTCTTTCATATGCGATGCGATTAGTACACGGATTTTTAAGGCGAAAGCACTCGCAACTAGCTAATTTTACACGTTTGTTATCACAGGCAATTAGAAAACTGGCCCCCCTTTGCAATAGAAAATTCTACAATCGAAGAACTGCGAAGTTATGCTACTTTTTTTCACTAAGAAACAAAGAGCTTTACGAAGAGGGTATATACTCATATTCTCGCCATATGCATCACTAAATTGATCGAAGGAGATACTAGATGACTTTTAATCCTGAATACATGAAAGAAACAGAGGATATTCGCACTAACTTGTCACAGGTGAATAAAAAAATAGCAATTATGTCTGGAAAGGGCGGAGTTGGAAAATCAACAGTTGCGGTCAATCTTTCAGCTGCACTATCAGCACAAGGACAGAGAACAGGAATACTTGATATTGACCTACATGGCCCTAGTATCCCAAAACTCCTCAAAATAGATAATCACAGACTTTTCATTAACGAAAACCAATACGTGCCCATAATGGCACGGGAAAATCTTTTTGCCATATCAATTGGGAGTCTGCTCACTTCTGAAAATGATAGTATTACATTTAGAGGTCCTAGAAAGAGTTCAATGGTTAGGCAATTTCTAAAAGATGTTAACTGGGGAAAATTAGAAACTTTAGTCGTGGATTGCCCGCCAGGAACTGGAGATGAGCAATTGAGCTTAATTCAGTCAATCGGTAATATCACAGGGGCAGTTATTGTGACTACTCCACAGGATTTGGCGCTTCTTGACGTAAAAAAATCTATAACATTCTGCAAACAAATGAATTTACCTATCATCGGCATCGTTGAAAATATGAGTGGCCTCATTTGTCCGGGCTGTGGGGAAAAGGTTGATATATTTAAATCTGGTGGTGGAGAAAAACTCGCAGCTGAGCTCAATATCCCATTTTTAGGAAAACTTTCAATTGATCCCACAATTGTTGAGTGTAGTGATGATGGCAAAATTGCAATTGAAAATGCTTCCATTGCATATCGCGAAGAGATGGCCTGGGTAATTAAAAATATTCAACGAAATAGCGAATCATAATAATATCGAGTCATTACAGGAGAATAAAAGGGTTTACCAAAAAAGCAAACGGGTATATACTCACATCATAGGTAGAAACACTTCTACCTATGATTCCTGAGGAGGATATATGCCAAGAAATGATGGAACTGGACCTATGGGTTTAGGAGCAAGAACAGGACGCCAAGGTAACCAGAGCAGCGAAAACAATGCAGGAAGAGGCCTAGGTCGTGGTAATAAAAACGGCAATGGAAGAAGAAATGGTCTTTGCGCTGCCCCTACAGCTGATGCTGGTCAGCTAATCAATCGTATTCAGCAAATAGAAGCTGAGCTCCTGGATATAAAAGAAAAGCTTGGTAAGCTGTAATTATCAAGCAAGTCGTCCTGATTAAATCAGAATGCAAAAGGGAGCCCTAAGGCCCCCTTTTTTTATCTAAAATTTGAGTTTTTTAAATTACATCATACCAGGCATTCCACCCATTCCGCCCATTCCACCGCCACCCATTGGTGGCATAGCTGGACCGGCCTCAGAAGGAACATCTGCGATCATTGTTTCAGTTGTTAGCATAAGCCCTGAAACAGATGATGCATTTTGAAGTGCAGAACGAACAACCTTTGTTGGGTCAATGATTCCGTTTTCAACTAGATCTTCAAATCTAGCGTGAAGAGCATTGAAACCAAAAGTGATTGATGGATTTGCCTTAACCTCATTAACAATGACTGATCCTTCAAGACCTGCATTCTCAGCAATTAGTCTTAGAGGCTCTTCAACTGCGCGCTTAACAATCGCGATACCAAAGTCTTGCTCAGTAGAACCTGTTTTATATTCATCAAGAGCAGTTGCCGCGCGAACAAGAGCTGTTCCACCACCAACAACGATACCTTCTTGAGCAGCAGCTCTAGTAGCGTTAAGTGCATCCTCAACACGATCTTTCTTCTCTTTCATTTCTGTTTCAGTTGGAGCACCAACATTAATAACTGCAACTCCACCAGAAAGCTTAGCTAATCTCTCTTGAAGCTTTTCGCGGTCATAATCTGACGTAGTATCTTCAACTTGTCTTCTGATCATTCCAACTCTGTCTTCAACAGCAGTCTTTTCACCAGCACCATCAACGATAACTGTATTTTCTTTGTCAATAGTTACACGTTTTGCACGCCCAAGGTGAATCAGCTCTGTAGTTTCAAGTGACATTCCAATCTCTTCTGAAATGACTGTTCCACCAGTTAGAATCGCAATATCTTTAAGCATCTCTTTTCTTCTATCACCAAAACCAGGCGCCTTAACAGCACATACGTTTAATGTTCCGCGAAGCTTATTTACAACTAGAGTTGTGAGGGCCTCACCATCAATGTCTTCAGCGATAATAAGAAGAGGCTTATTTGTTTGAACAGATTTCTCAAGCACTGGAAGGAGTTCCTTCATACTTGAAATTTTCTTATCAGTAATAAGGATATGTGGCTCATCAAAACCAACTTCCATTTTTTCTGGATTAGTTACGAAATATGGAGAAAGGTATCCGCGGTCAAACTGCATCCCTTCAACTACGTCGAGTGTTGTCTCAGCTGTCTTTGACTCTTCGATTGTAATAACACCATCAGTCCCAACTTTTGCCATTGCCTCTGAAAGAAGCTTTCCAATTTCAGGATCGTTGTTCCCAGAGATAGTAGCAACCTGAGCAATTTCTTCGTCAGTTTGAACTTCCTTACTCATCTCTTGAAGCTTAGTAACTAATTTTCCAACCGCAAGATCAATTCCGCGCTTAAGATTCATTGGATTATGACCAGCAGTAACAAGCTTTACACCTTCACGGTAAATAGCTTGAGCAAGAACTGTTGCAGTTGTAGTACCGTCACCAGCGTCTTCATTCGTCTTTTGAGCAACTTCCTTAACCATTTGAGCACCCATGTTCTCAAATGCATTCTCAAGCTCAATTTCCTTGGCAACAGTAACACCATCTTTTGTGATGTGAGGTCCACCAAAAGACTTCTGGATAACAACATTGCGCCCCTTTGGCCCAAGGGTAACTTTTACTGCATTCGCAAGTTGATTTACACCACTGAGGATAAGCTTTCTTGCGTCTTCACCATACTTAATTTCTTTAGCTGACATTCTGTATCTCCTAAACTTTATTTATTATTCAATTACACCGAGGATGTCACTTTCCTTCATCATAAGGAATTCCTCACCCTCAAACTTAATTTCCTGTCCGGCGTACTTTGCGAAAAGAATACGATTCCCTTCTGATACGTCAAGAGCAGTGATCGAGCCGTCTTGATTTCTATAACCAGGCCCAACTGAGATAACCTCGCCCTGCATAGGCTTTTCAGCATGTGCATCTGGAATAATGATTCCACTAGCTGTTTTTGATTCTTCTTCAATTCTCTTCACAACGATTTTATCTTGAAGTGGTCTTATTTTCATTTCAATCCTCCGGATCTCTTCATTATATGATTTATGTGATTATAAATTTTGAACGCAAAGACTATCTTTAATTATAAAAGAAAACCACTAATTTTCCTCTTTATTTTGAGGCCCTTGAGGAGTATTACTTAAGGTGAAATACCTTTAACTATTATTTTTAACAAGCGGTGCACAATTGAAGGCCAGAGAGTTTTGGAAATTACATATTCTTGGACCCTTTTTAAAGGATGATGCAGCTAAAGAGAATACCTACTTAGCACTGTCTATTCTTACTGGATTTTGCGCAGCAGTGGTTGCCGTTTTCATTAAGTATGCCACCCATGCTCTCACTGAATTTTTCGGAACAGGTCAATCGTTCAGCCTCAATTCCATATTATGGGGTGGTGCTGCCATTTTAATTTCAGGTTTTCTCACTACCCGTTTTTTCGAAAATTCTGCAGGCTCTGGTATCCCTAAGACTAGAGTTGCCTTAGCTGTTTTCAACGGTAAGATTCCATTTAAAGATACATTAGCAAAACTGGTCTGCTCTATCTTAAGCCTCTCCTCTGGATTTTCACTGGGACGTGAAGGACCAACTGTTGCTATCGCTTCAGGAATTGGATCTGCCTTTGGTGAATTTTTCCATCTCTCAAAAAAGAAAGTAAAAAACCTTGTTGCCATGGGTGCAGCTGGTGGCCTTGCTGCCGCCTTCAATACTCCAATAGCTGCGGTTACCTTTACCTTAGAAGAGGTTATTGGTGATCTTAATGCCAAGGTTTTGGGCTCTATTATTGTCTCCACAATTGTGGCCTCTGTTACCGCCCTTCTCCTTCAAGGAGACCAACCGACATTTGCAGAGCTTCACTATAAGCTAGGCGATGTGCGAGAGCTTTTTGTCTATTTTGTTGTTGGTCTTTCTGCTGCTGTCGTGGGCCCCCTCTGGGTACGCTCAGTATTAAAAATGCGTGAAATCAATCAGAAGATATTCAGAGGACATAAGCTTACAGTTATCATGGTAACATTTGGTATTGTGGCCCTTGTATCTCTTTTCAATACTGACGTTCTCGGCAGTGGTCATGAGACCATTGAGAAGACACTACATGCCTACTTTTCAGACTGGCGAATCCTTCTAACACTGCTCGTCTTGAAATTCGCACTAACAACTCTATGTTACAGTTCTGGTGTCAGTGGTGGCCTTTTTATGCCCACCCTTATGACCGGAGCACTACTTGGTGGACTTGTTGGATCTATTTTTCAACTGTTTTTCCCTGAACTAATTGTAAGTGTTGGCTCCTACGCACTAGTTGGAATGGGTGCCTATTTCGCCGCAGTTATCCGCACTCCAATCACCTCAATAATTATGGTCTTTGAGATGACCCGAGACTATAAGATCATGCTCCCATTGATGATCGCCAACATTACAGCGTATGCAATTGCAAAAAGACTTCACAAGGGATCTGTTTACGAAAACATTTCTCAGCAAGACGGAATTTATCTTCCAAGCCATGAAGATAATGAAATGATGGACACCCTTTTAGTTGAAGACGCCATGGTATCTGAAGTGGTTACCCTTAACTCTAAGCTTCCTGTTATTGAGGCATTACGCCAGATCAAAAAGAGTGATATTTCCGGCTACCCCGTTCTCAATAACGGATTAATGGTTGGAATGGTTTCAAAATCTGATATTGCCCGTGCCTGTGCCCGCCGCGAAGGCTATCGAATGATCGAGTCCGTTGCCGAACGGAGTATTGTGAAAATCTACTCCGACCAATCTCTGATGGTGGCCTTTCATCGCCTTAGAAAATTTAACATCTCGCGTCTCCCAGTTGTAAGTCGACTTAATAATCGTAGAATTATAGGTCTCATTACAGCAGAGGATATCGTTAACAAGTTTGGTTATCATGTTAAAGAAGAAATGGAAGAGGGCCAAGAACTATTTGACTTCGACCAAATTGAGGAACAGTTCGACTTTGACCAAATCGAAGAGCTTGAGCAAAACGCAGTGGAAGGCGAGACCGAAGTTAGCTCAAAGGCCCCTGCAGATAATCTAGATGATGCTGCTATACGCATAGAGAAAGAATTTAAAAAAGAGAAAGAGTAAATAGCTCTAGCATCACCTGATTTTTTACTTAAGGTCGAACCAATTCACACCAATCCCCATATCTACAGTGAGAGGAACAGAGAGTTTCACAACACTTTCCATCTCTGTGCGAACTAGGTTTTTCATCTGTGCCAACTCTTCTTCAACTACTTCAAAAATAAGTTCATCGTGAACCTGAAGCAACATCTTTGACTTCATCTGATTTTCAGTCATTATTTTATCAATTGAGATCATTGCAAATTTTATAATATCTGCCGCTGTTCCCTGAATGGGGGAATTGATTGCCTCGCGTTCAGCGAAGGACTTAATAGTGCGATTGGTTGAGTTAATGTTGGGAAGGAAACGCTTTCTACCATACATCGTTTCAGCATATCCCGTTTCTTCACAGCGTTCGCGTAAAATATCAAGATATGATTTCACCATTGAAAACTTCTGAAAATAATTGGTGATATATTCCTTTGCTTCTCCCCGAGAAATCCCTAAGGATTTTGCAAGGCCAAAAGAAGACTGGCCATACATCAGGCCAAAATTTACAGCTTTAGCAACTCTACGATCTCCATCAGTGACTTTATCTAAGGAAATCCCCATGACCTCAGAGGCCGTTTGAGCGTGAATATCTTCCCCTGCATTGAATGCCTTCACCATTGTAGGATCTTCTGAGAAGTGGGCCAACAGACGAAGCTCAACCTGAGAGTAGTCAGCAGTTAAGAGGATCTTTCCTCTTTGGGCGATAAATCCTTTTCTTACCTTTTTCCCCTCAACACTTCTAACAGGAATATTCTGAAGATTGGGATTAGTACTTGAGAGACGCCCTGTTGCTGCCACATGGGCATTGAAGCTGGTGTGAACTCTCTTAGAACTTTCACTCACAAGCGCTGGTAGCGCCCTAACATAGGTTGAGAGAATTTTATCAATTTCACGGTAACGTAAAATCATAGCAGGAACTTCACTCTCCGTTGTGGCCACAAGTTCTTCGAGGACTTCAGAGTTTGTAGAATAACCTGTCTTTGTTTTTTTTAGTGCAGGAAGTCCTAGCTCATCAAACAGAAAAGCTCCAACTTGCTTCGGTGAACGCAGGTTGATAGGTTCACTAGCAAATGCTCCCACCTCTCCTTCAATTTTTGCTACCTCTTCTGCCAGTTCATGTTCTAATTTTTTTAGGTAAGGAGGGTTTAGCATAATTCCATTTTGCTCCATCTTTGCCAGAACCTTCAATAGAGGAAGATCCATCTCAAATAGAACACTCTCAAGACCGTGATTTCCAAGCCTCTCAGTCAACTCTTCAGCGGCAACATATGTAAGGTGTGCTCGTGGCGAGAAGTACTCAAATAACTCTCCAGCGGTAAAATCGCTTGGAGAGCTTTTCTTATCCCATTTAGGCAGCTCAAAACCAAGATAGCTGAGAGCAATATTTTCAAGCTCGTGCTTCCCTCCCGGATCGGCCACAAAGTGGGCCTGGGTGAGGTCGTACATCTCCCCAGAAAATTCAGGACTCAAACGGTATACACTTTTACTATCAGTGGTGATTAGTTGAAACTCTTCCCTTTTAACAGTCAGCTCGAGAAATCGAGATAGATTTTCAGGACTTAAATTTTCAGTTCCTGAAAAAGGAGTCATTCCAAAAGGAAGAGTATTAATCTCTTCGCCATCAAAGGTGAAGCTAATGGTCACTAAATGCTTGTCGACCACTTCGTCACTTGAAAAATGAAAGTAAGCAGCAGCTTTTTTTTCACTCTCAATTTTTGCCATAAAGCTATTTACGCTTTCTGAAGTGATCATAGTGTTTTTAAGTTCAGTTTTCTCAATTGCTGCCGGTGCCTCCATGACAAAAGGCGCACTCGTTTCTTCTGCCTGAACTACTGCTTGATGATCAATTTTTGCCAGGTTTTTTATCCTAGTTATGGCACTTCTAAAGCCCAACCTTGCAAGAAGCTCAAATAGGGAATCATCGGCAGAAAAAGTATAGAGCATCTCTTTTGCAGTGACTCCCAGATCGAGATCGGTAGGGATCTGAATAAGAGTTTTAGATAGAAGCCCGGACTCCAGATGGTCTGAGAATGCCTCAATAACCTTCTTTCCTTTAAGGAGATCTTTATTCTCAATACAGCCTTCTAGAGTTTTATACTCTCCAAGAAGTTTTGCTGCTCCCTTAGCGCCAATTCCACGCATTCCGGGAATATTATCCGAAGTATCCCCTAGCATCGAGAGGTAATCGACGATTTGATTGGGCCATACCCCCATTTTATCAAATACCTGCTGAGGGCCGTAAATGATATCTTTTGAGGTATCCAGCATTTTGATTTTCTCATCAACAAACTGCATTAAGTCTTTATCGCTTGAGGCGATAAAAATCTCATCAAACTCCTCTTTCCACTGAGTTACAGAGGAGCCAATAACATCGTCTGCCTCATACTTTTGAATTCTTATGCTAGGAAGCTTCAGCTTATCCACCAGTTCGTCGATAAGTAAGAATTGTGGAATTAGATCTTCTGGAGTTTCTGAGCGGTTGGCCTTGTATTCGGGATACATATCTTTTCGAAAGGTATCTCTTCCAGCGTCTCGCGCAATAAGAACATGGCTTGGAGTATATTGAGATAAGAGCTTAAGTAGCATCGAGAGAACACCACTTACCGCATTTACCGGAGTTCCATCAGGAGAATTTAACATCCGAATAGCGTGGTAAGCGCGAAAGATAAAACTACTAATGTCGACGACAATTAATCTCTTTTTATTCATGGCCTTAGACTCCCTGGATTTGGCCTTTTGACTATAGAAAAGATATTGTTTAAAGGCCAGATGATTAACCCAATGACATTGCATAAGACCTGGAAACCAGGTTGAAAATAATGAGGAGAATATTAATGAAAAAACTAATTTACCTGATAGTAATCTGCGTAATGGCAGTCTCTTGTTCTGGGAAAAAAGTTGCAGATCTTAAAACAGGAGAAGACCTACATGGCTTTAAACTCTTACAGAAGGATTTTGTAAAAAACCAAGGCGCTATAGTCTACCTCTTTGAGCATATTAAAACGGGAGCGATTCTAGTCAATATGGAAAATGACGATATAAATCGCGTTTTTTCTATCACCTTTAACACTTACCCCCATGATAATATTGGTATGCCTCACATTCTTGAGCACTCCGTACTTGCAGGGTCACGAAATTATCCCTCGAAGGGAACATTTGAAGAGCTTAAAAAGGGGTCATTCACAACTTACCTAAATGCTTTTACGCAATCAGATAGTACCTCGTATCCTGTTGCCACCACTAATGCTAAAGAGTTCAAAAACCTCATGAGCGTTTATCTAGACGCCGTTTTTTACCCTAACATCTACAGAGATCCTATGATCCTCAAACAAGAAGGGGTTCGTGTTTCTTATGATAAGAAAAAAGATAAGCTTCACTATGTTGGAGTAGTTTTCAATGAAATGAAAGGGGTGATGGGAAAACCAGGACGCCTAATGATGACTACGGCAATGAATGCACTTCTCCCCAATTCAACATACTCTTATGAGTCAGGGGGAGATCCTCTGTCTATTACAGACCTCGATTCTAAAGAAGTTTTAAAGTTCCACACCCTTCATTACCACCCGTCAAATTCCTATACTTGGATTTATGGAAAAGATGATATCTCTGATAAACTGAAATTTATCAACGAGCAGTACTTCTCAAAATTTGAGAAAAAAGCAATCGTCAAAGAGAACATTGGACTAAAAACAATTGACGGGCCGACTCGCGTTACAAAGAAATACTCAATTCCAGAAAACAGCCCAAAACAGGGTAAATACTACGCTACTTTAAATTTTGTAACTGGCGACAGCTCAAATACAGAACTAGATTTATCCTTCAAAGTTCTTTCAGCGCTATTAACCAAGACACAGACTTCACCTTTATCTAAGGCACTAATCGATGCGAAGGTTGGTAATGAAGTTTACACATACCACTCTGCACACCTACCTTGGAAAACATTCAATATCGCAGTTGAAAAGACTAATGCAGGAAAGGCAGCGCTTCTAAAGAGTGTCTCACTTAAGGCACTTAAAAATATTGCGAAGAAGGGATTTGATAAAGACTACATAGAGGGAACCCTGAGAAGCTTTGAGTTTAGTTTTAGAGAATTTGATACCGGCTACACTCCAAAAGGAATCATTCTTGCTCGTACTGTTAATCACGCGCTGAAGTTTAACCTTGATCCGTTTCATCAACTGAATCGAATTAAGGAGCTCGAACGCGTGAAGAAACTAGCGAAGACAAGCCGTTACTTTGAAAAAATGATTGAAAAGTATATCTTAAATAACGACAGATTCCTTCAGGTGGAGCTTATTCCATCTCCAGGTCTTGCTAAAAAAGAAGAGGCCATTCTCAACAAAAAGATTGAAGCAATGGCACGTTCTCTTGGAAAAGAAGGTGTTGAAAAATTAAAGGAAGAATCAATTGAGTTTGCAAAATACCAAAACACTCCTTCTAAAAAAGAAGACATTGCAAAGATCCCATTCATTTCCATCAGCGACATTGAAAATAAACAAGAGGTGACTCCACAGGAGAAGTTCGCCCTAGAAGGAGCAACTATCCTTTACCACCCACTTTTCACTAAAGGGATCAATTACGTCACCCTTAACTTTAGTGCTGAAACGGTTCCTGAAGAACTCATCCCCTACGCTAACTTAATTCTTTCATTACTCGAAAATCTTAAAACAGAGAAGTACACTCTTACTGAACTGCAAAGCAGTAAGTCGATGCACACGGGGTTTGCCTACAATGCTGCTCCAGTTTTTGAAGATTACAAAAAGGATCTAATTTATCCTAAATTCCAGTACCGTATTGGAACTCTTTCAGAGAACCTACCGAAGTCACTGGAGTTCATTAAAGAAGTCGTTTTAAATACACAATACGACGACTATAAGTCACTTCAACACTTCCTTAAAAGCATTCAGATAAACGAAGAACGAAGCATCATGGGTTCAACTTCTGGCCTTCCTGTAAAAGAGATCAGTAGTAATATCAGTCGATCTGGAAGTTACAAGCAGAAACTCAAAGGCCTTAACTACTACTGGATGATTCGCGATATCAATAAGAATTTCGAAGGAAAGAAAAAGGAAGTTGCGGCAAAACTTAAAAAAACAGCAAGGCTTATTTTCACTAAGAAAAACCTCATCATTGGCGTAACAGCAACGGAAGAGGAAAAAGAACAGATTAAAAAGAGTCTAGCTGCCTTCATTAAAGCATTACCTGGCCAAGAGGGAGAAGTTCAAAATTTTAACTTTGCCCCATCAAAAAAGAATACTGCTCTTGTTGTTCCGGGAAAGGTGCAATATGTAGCAATGGGTGGTTCACTAGTCGAAAAAGGGGCGCGCCCTAATGGAAATCTTAACGTCTTGATGCAAGTTCTTAAGAATGAATTTCTTCACCCTGAAATTCGTCAAAAAAATGGAGCTTACGGTGCATATGCATGGACCGACCTAAAGGGTAATCTAACAATGCTATCCTATCGTGATCCAAACCTTCAAAAGACTCTCGACGTTTACAAGAAAGTTCCAAACTTTGTTGAACAAATCACGCTGTCAGATGATGATCTACAGAAATACATCATTGGAACCATCAAAGAATTTGATACACCAAAGACAAATAAGCAAAAAGGGTCAAGTATGATGGGCCGCTTCATCATGAATTATACTCTTGATGACCGCCAAAAAATTAGAGCTGATGTTCTAGCTACAACTGTAAAAAAGATGAAGTCCTATGCTCCAAAATTCACAGAAATTATCAAAAACAACCTGATCTCTGTTGCTGGAACGAAGAGCAAGATTGATGAGAGCAAAGAAGAATTTAATGAAATCATTACTGTTTTAGAATAAGCATTAATAATCAAAATTGAGATAAAAGAGGCAGTGGATTAAACACCCACTGCTTTTTTTGCATTTATCACTTCTTTTGAGTCATCGTTGGCCATAACCGTGGTATCCGCCATTATGTCTCCAATCCGATGGCCAGTATCAAGACTCAAAATAAAATATAATTCCAGCAGTGCCAGAGGAATACCAATGAGAAGAGATATCATCCAACCCCAAAAAGGGAAAATTGAGAAAAAGAGAGGGATAGTAAGAGGTAAGTTTCTCACCACTGACTGCTTAACTGAGCAAGGGGCTCCGTCTTCAAGTGAGATCACTCTAAATCCAATCACTTTTTTTCCAACTGACTGGCCGCGCTGCAACGAATCACACACTGAGAGATATCCCAAAGCAAGCAGTACCCCAAAGGGGTAAAAGGGAATAATCAAAATAAGGACTACGAAAAGGTCGATCAGCTTAGCAATAATGCGAGATAATCTCGCTACTCGGACGGCCTTTTTTAAAAGAATCTTATCACTCATGAATTTATTGTAGATCGAACCACACATCTTTAATATCAGGAATTTTTTTCACATATCTTTACCCTGTTAAAACCGTTCACTTTTAGGGGGGAAAGCGTTAAAATATTGCTACTAATAAACAAGGAGCCAAAATGTCAGTAAATGTAGACCAAAATAACTTTGATGAAATCGTAAAAACAGACAAGCCAATCGTCCTCGACTTTTGGGCAGAATGGTGTGGGCCATGTAAGCAACTCATTCCTGTTCTTGATGAAATTTCAAATGACCTCGGAGAAAAGGCCATCGTGGCAAAAGTAAATGTAGATGAGAATCCGAACCTAGCTCAAAAATTTGGTATCCGTGGTATTCCTACACTTGTGTTTTTCAAAAACGGAGAACTCAAAAAGACTCTTGTTGGCGTTCAACCAAAACAAGAAATCATTAAGTCACTAGAAGAGCTGATGTAATCATGAATCACATTAAATTTGCACTTGATGACGCTCGAGAGGTACTTGATACGTTCCTCTCGGACGAAAAAAACATTAAATCAATTGAGAGTGCTATTGAATTACTTTCAAGTGCATTTAAGTCTGGCGGCAAGGCCATCTCTTGCGGTAATGGTGGCTCAATGTGCGATGCCATGCACTTTGCTGAAGAGCTGACCGGACGCTTTAGAAAAGAACGTGCACCACTTCCCGCAATGGCGATAAGTGATGCAGCTCACATAACTTGCACTGCAAATGACTATGGTTTTGAGCATATTTTTTCTCGCGCAGTTACAGCTTGGGGAACAAATGGGGATACTCTTTTAGCTATCTCAACTAGTGGCAATTCACCAAATATCATCAATGCAGTTGAAGCCGCTCACTCGAAAGGGATGAAAGTCATTGGACTCCTCGGAAAAGGAGGTGGACAACTGAAAGATATGGTTGATATTCCCCTTATCGTTCCATCGAGTACATCAGATAGAATTCAAGAGATACATATTAAGTTGATTCATATCATGATTGAAGGGATTGAAAGAGAAATCTTCCCAGAGAACTACGCAGAGTAAGAAGGAGTATCCCCTGAATTCAATTAAAGTTACCCTATACGACAATGGCACCGAAGAGATTCATAATTTTAATGAAGGCCATATCTGTGTTGGAAGTAGAAGAGACTCTGATATAACAATGCTACACCCTTCAGTTGAAAGTGACCATTTCACTATCGCTGTAAAAGAAGGTGGCCTCTGGGTAACTGATCACAATACCAAGCTTGGAACCTTTATTGATGATGTGAAGCTTCAATCAAACCTCCCTGTAGAATTTGCTTTTGGTAGTATTTTACGCGCAGGAAACTCTAGTACTCTTCTCAAAATAGATCATGCCGAAGGCGTACAACCTCAACCTGATATAAAAAAAGATCTCTATTCAGTCGCTACCGAAAAAAACATTCAGAAGCTCCACTTAGAAGTTGAGATTGAGGAAATTGAAGAGAAGAAGCTCCAACTACTCCACGACTTAGAAGATGTTAAGGTTAAGCAGAAAGAATCAGAAATAAAAATCCGCCACCTAGAGAGCGAGTCGATTAAGAGGAATGCTCTTGTTGAAAGCGAAGAGAAGAAACTTGCAGAACTTAAGATTGAAACCACTCAGGTAGAAGCTACGATCAAGCGTAAGCGCGATCTCGATATTGAGATCGATAACCTCAACAGACAGCACACAGAAGTGCTAAGCAATATTAACAATGCTCAGCGAAATGTTTACGATCAAAATACAGAAATAAATCAAACTATTAATTCTAAAAAACTTGAGCTTAATGAAATAGAGGGGCAAAAAAATCTTTTCGACGTAAAGAAGGGAGAAATCCTCATTGAAATCAATGAGCTGAAGGCCGAGAAACAGAAAGTGTTTGATGAAATTGAATCAATCAAAGACCGATCGATTTCTAGCATTGAGGAACTCCGCGACAGCAAACGCATGTCTAATGAGGCACAGAAGTCACGCGAACGAACAGAAAGGGAACTTTCGAACCTCAATACCACTAAGCACACAGTACAAGATGAACTAGACCAAAAAAAATATGATCTAACCAATCTTGATAGAGAAGTCTCAGAGGCAAAAAAAGACTCCACCCTGCTCGCAAAAGAGCTCTTTGATCGCAGGCAAGAAGTAAGTCAGCTTGAAGTGCAAATTAGTGAAGTAGAGGTCGATCAGTCAAAGGTACTTCGAGATCTCAATAAAAATAGATCGCAGCTCGAAGAATCAGAAATTGAGATCCTTCGCCTCTCAAACTACATCCAGAATCTAGAGGATGACTCTGAAGCAATTACCATTGATCGAGACAATCATAAAAAAGAACTACTAAAACTAAATACTGAGAAAGCTCAAGTAACATTAAAACTTGATTCTATACAAGCGGATATTCACAAATATCAAAGTTCTGCCATTAATTCTGAACGAGAGTATAGAGAATCCCTTGAGAAGTGTAATCGCCTTGGAAGTGATCTGGTAGAATTACAAACAGAAATAAAAAAATTGGTTGGCGAAAAAGTAAACCTGAAAAAGGCGATCAATAACTTTGACATTGAACGAGGCAAGCAACTTGACGAGCTAAATAAGCTCAACCACGAAGAGGAGCAGCTATCCACGTCTATAAAATCTCAAAATGAGATCCGAGATGACCTTGAGAGTTCAAATAAAGTCCTTATCAAAAACATTGATACAAATAAGGAAGAGCTCGAGCTTGTAAAAAGAGATCTCCAAAACTCCCTAACTAGAAACGAGAAGATTAAGGAAGACAACCGCAACATAAAGGGAAATGTCACTCAATCACAAGACCAACTGCTTTCTCTTGAGGAAGCAATAAAAAAGAATCATAAGATTTCAGAAGACTCGACTAAAGAAAAGCAGCAGATGCTTGCGGAAAAGAACACTGTTGAATTTGATCTTCAAAGTGTAATTTCAAAGCATGCTCACCTTGAGCAGTCTATGCAGGAAATGGGAAAAGAGAAGGAACGTAAATTTGAGGAGATGACTCAATTCAAGCTTCGGGCCGAAAAAGACCTTGAGATCATGCAAACTCAAACTGCAGAAAAGAAAAGAGAGTTTCGCGCATTCACGAATGATATTGAAATCCTCAAAAAGAAGCAGTTGACACTCAAATGTACCGTTGAGGACCTAGCAAGAGAAAAACAAATTTCCACAGAGGAAAACAAAAGAAACAAACTCTCTCATAGCGCTGAATTGCAAGAGACACGTTCAAAGATTAATGCTGAGAAAAATCAACTTAAGGATCACGAGTTCCAAACTCAAAAGACAAAGGAAACCCGCACTAAAGTTGAGCTCCAATTTTCTGACGTTCAAACTGAAATGAAACACCTTCAGCATAGGATTGATAAATTTTCAGATGAAAGGGATGAGCAGCTCAAAAAACTAGGAGAAGTGAAGGCCAAGTCAGAGCAAGAGGTTGATGCACGCAGAAAGATGCTTCTAGACAAGCTGTCACGTGATATGAATGCTCGCAAAGTACAATTAGAGACCGAACATAGTGAGCGCCTCGAAGAACTAGAAACTCAACTAAATGATCTTGAGACTGATAAGCTACTAACACTCGAAGCAGAACTAGAAACAAGATCTCAGAATTTTGAGCATCAAAAAGTTCTCAATATTGAGGAACTGGCAAAGAGGGTGGGAGACCTACTCAATTTTGAACTTGAGCGTGCCAACTCAGCATCTCGCAAGGTAGTTCCAATTGATGTAAAAACTGTAATGCGAGATATTTTTTCACATAAATCGTCCCATCAGGTTACTAAAAAAGCACTATTAATCTATAAACTCAAAAGTAACCAAAAGGTAACAATTGCGCTTGTGACACTGATCATCATGGCAGTTGTGACTCTCGCTTTTACTCTTGCGGGGCAGATATCACTCTAGCTCCGTACTCCTCCTAGGCAGAAAGTTCCTTTCAATAAAATTAAGCCGTTAGCTGTTTTTTTGGTAAAATAAAAGAAAACTGAACAAATATATCAAGGGGCTTTAATATGGATACTTTAGTAGAAATGACAAATACTGCTGCCAGCTTTATGCAAGACGGTGGGGTTTTTATGTGGGTTATTCTCGGCGTTTTTGCCATTGGTCTGGCAATTTCATTTGAGAGATTTAAAAAACTCTCATTCACCTATCATGTTGATGGGCCTTCATTTATGAATGAACTCCAGAGATTTATTCTCTCTAATGATATTCAAGGAGCAATAAGAATTTGTTCAGGGTCAAAAGCATCTCTCCCAAAGGTATTAAAGAGTGGCCTAAAAAGGGCAAACCAGTCTCAGGATCAAGTTCAAAATGCAATAGATGCTACAGCGCTTGAAGTGATTCCTAGAGTTGAAGCAAGACTCAATTACCTACAACTTATTGCAAATATTTCAACCCTACTCGGACTTCTTGGAACGATCCAAGGCCTTATTGAATCGTTTGCAGCAGTGGCATCAGCTGATCCCGCTCAGAAAGCTGAACTTTTAACAGTTGGTATTTCCAAAGCGATGAACACAACCTTCTTAGGTCTAATTTGTGCCATCTCAGTTATGGTGATTCACGCCTTCCTATCAAGTAAGGCCGATAAAATAATCGGAGAAATTGACGAGTTTTCAGTAAAGCTCATGGATATGATTGGTACCAAGCAGGTTTCGGAAGAAGAGTAGCGAGGTTCACGTGTACAAGACGCCTAGTAGTAGACGAAAAAAAAGAAATGACACAAAACTGAATCTGGCCCCAGTTTTAGATGCTATTTTTATTTTTATTTTCTTTCTTCTTATGTCAGCAAGTTTCTCAAAGATATATGAGATTGCCAGTGATGTACCAATGGTCTCCAATAGCGAACCACCAAAAAATCATAAACCTCTCGCCCTAACCATCAAGGTATATGAAAAGGGTTTTTATGTTTATACAGGTGTGCCATCACAAAGAATTAAGATCATTCCAAAGCAGGAAGCGAAGTACGATACAGAAGGACTTCATAAATTTCTTGTAGAGATAAAGAAAAAAAACACAAAAGAGAACTCTGCTATTTTGGAGCCTGTAATTGATATTACATATGAAGAATTAGTTTTGTTAATGGATAGCGTGAGAATGCTTCGTCCAACTGATGATGACATTTATGGTAAAGACAAAGAGGGTATCGATGTCCGCATAAAAGAACTCTTCAGTGAAATTGTATTTGGCAATATTCAAAGTTAAGGAATAGATAATGCGTACCACACGATTTATTCGTAAACGAGGAAGAAGAGGGGCCGGTCGTAATTTTGAGATCGACATAACTTCACTACTCGACATCCTTGTTATACTAGTTGTATTTCTTCTTAAGAGTTACAACTCGTCAGGTATCGTTATGAACGTGCCAAAAGGGGTGGAGCTTCCAATGTCTCAGTCCCAAACGCTTAATACCTCAGGAACAATTGTTCAGGTATCTCCCACTAAGATTTGGGTTGAAAATAAAATCGTCGTTGATTCTGAAAAAGATAGAAAAGGAACGATTTATAGTGAGAAGGGACGCCTCATTACTCCTCTCTTCGATGAGTTAGTGAGTATTAAAAATAGTATTACCCAGCTCGAGAAATCAACTCACGGGGCGAAAAAGTTCTCCGGTAAAATCAATCTAATTGTGGATAAGACGATCAAATACTCCTACGTTAAAAAGCTGATGTATTCCTGTGCAGAAGCAGGCTATAGGACCTATAACTTTGTTGTTTTAGGTCCTGAGTAAAACCAACAATATTTCAAATTGAAAAGATGCCACCAATCAGACGGTGGCCGCCAGAACTGTCACAACTCATCTAACTTGATATTCACTTATATTGGATCGAATGTTTTGACTTCAACAAAAGGCCGAAGAGTTTACCTTCGGCCGTTGAACATATTGAATTATTTTAAGTTTGGATAGAGATTCATTGGCTGATTAACCTCTACTGGTGAGCCTCCAAGCGGCGCAGGAAACCTAATCCCTTTGAGCACTCCAACCATACACTTTCTGACCTTTCCTGGAACATTTCCAGATTCTCCTCTGACCCCGGCCCTTGTCACACGACCAGATGCTCCAATGATAAAGTTAAGATCAACTACACCAGAAAAAGATGAAGTACTCTTTGAAAGAACTCGTTGATAACAACTTTTAAAGTATGGAGCGTTATCCATTAAGATCTGACGAATGACATCTGGATTCATTGAACCCAATATCTCAATTTTGTCAGGAAATCCAATTGATATGGAACTTCTCTTTTTCGCAAGTCCCTCTGTGCCACGCGCACTATCGAGAGTGCCCCTCGCTGTCCCCGCAATACTTCCCACTTTATGAGAAATCTTTGCACTAGTAAGAGTGGCCGACTCTCCTCCAGAGATACCGCTAAAACCTGTTTTACGACTATTCGAAGACGCTGCTTTTATACGAGATGCAGAGCCCCCCTTGGCCATCAAATTACTCATCGTCGACCTGAAGTCCATCGCCTTATAAGTATCTACATGCCCCTTACTTGTGGACTTTACAATTGATTTTCTAGATGAGCGCGCCTTTGATTTTGCAGCACTCTTTTTTGCAACTACCTTCGCCACCTTTGTGGTTTTAGTATTATTACGCTTAGCTCTTTTTGGCGGTGCCTTTTTTGCTATTCCGACTTTTGCTCGTTTCTTTCCAGGCTTTTTTACTGGTTTCTTAACAATTTTCTCCGCCTTTTTAGGCGCATCAGCAACCTTAGGCCTCTTAACTATTTTTTTTATTTTGGGCCTTGCTATTTTTTTCTTTGGCCTAGTCACAATCTTCGTAGGCTTAGTGATAAATTTCTTTTTATAAAGAATTCGAGCAATACGCTTTGGGGCCTTCTCTTTCTCAAGTTCCTTATCTACTTTAAAGAAGTGAAGTGCTGAGGCAAACATCATAAAAATAAGAAGCATAATAGCGACGTACTTCTTCAGCTCCTTATCCTTACTAAGTACAGGAGCGGCCTTAATATTTGGAGGGGCCTCAGTACCACGAATATAGATTTCGATATCACCATTTACAAAACATACGATATCATCGTGATCAAGAAGGATTGAATTATTAAGCACTTTTTTCTGATCACTAAGTGAAGTGAATTTGTAGCCATCGAGAGGGTGTATAATTACATCCCCGTCTTTTACCTCAACGAAATTAATCGTTTGTTTTTTTGAGAGATAGGCATATTCAATTTCATGGGCCTTAGGATTGGACCCAACTAAGTTATAAGTTCCATTCTTCGTTGGGAGGTAGTCTACTGAATATATACGATC
Organism: Bacteriovoracaceae bacterium; assembly: GCA_023146355.1. Taxonomy (GTDB): domain Bacteria; phylum Bdellovibrionota; class Bacteriovoracia; order Bacteriovoracales; family Bacteriovoracaceae; genus JAGLCH01. The sequence continues at coordinate 27,005 of JAGLCH010000296.1, forward strand.
CTTGTGTAGAATAATCACTTCGACTGACGCCTGAGTGGGTGAGTAATTAAAGATTGGGTAGAGAGTTTCTACATCTTCGAAAATATATTCACTGAATTCTGCCTTAGGGTCTCGGACAAGAGGATATTCAATTACTCTGGGAAGTGATTGCTCATCAATATCCGGCCTAATTGTCCTTTTAATTGATGGCCGACTACTTGGTGGCTCTGGCGGCCCTGGTGCAGCGGAAATGTCTACTGATGGCGAAGGCTCAGGATCACTGAGGACATCTAGAACTGGAGGTAGGATTTCATCACGAACAAGTTCTTTAAGAATAAATGAATGACTAGCAAACTGAATAGTTCCCCCAAGCGGAACATCCTGCATAATGATTCTTTTGCCTTCAAAGAAGGTGCCATTAGAGCTATTCATATCGTAAATTCTAAATCCACTCTTGCTCAGTTCGATAACACAATGAATGGAAGAAATATCTCCTTGAGGAATCACAATATCAGCAGTGTGACTGCGCCCCACAATGAGTCGCTTTTTGTTATAGGGGAACCTGAATCCCTTAGAACCATCAAGCGGCAATATTTCGTACTTACGACCTTCCCAATTAAAACTCTTTTCTGAATTCACGATACATCAATCCTTATCTAATTTTATCTACTGCTTTACGAATCTCTGAGTTGAAATTCTTGCGGTAGGGAAGTCTATTTCTATATTTTTTATGATAGCGAGGAATAATAGAGAGATCTCCAGGATTCCCAAAGTCGCCATCAAGACTTAATTCTTCAAAATCAAACTTCTCATTCTTTCGGTATTTGTAGATAACCTTTCCACCTTCGGCCAGTGCAGCTAGGCAAAGAACAGAAAGAAGAGCTACCAGAGTAACCTTCGTTATTTTACTCATCTCATTTCTCCACGTATTTCTTAACTGAGAGATAATAGTTCTGATATCCCTCGAGGTCTTTTGTTCTAAGATTCTTTATTATGTTTTTTGCATCACCTGTATTTCCAATTTTCTTCAGAGCATATGCGTAGTTAAGTGCGATATCAGCTCTTTTCAAATGAGACTCATCAATCTTTTTAAAAAAGCCAACAGCATTTTTAGCATTTCCTAGCATAAGATTATATGAGCCAAGTGCACTTAAGACATCAACATCATTTTTATTTTTCTTGTAGAGAACATGTAAAATATTATAGGCCTTGTTGAGAGCGCCATACTTTAGGTAAAGGTGTGCCAGATTAAACATAGGAGTGAGAGAAAATGAATTGATTTTTGATGCTTTTTTAAATGCCTCAATTGCGAGTTGATCTTTTCCCTGCCTCAGGTATAGAACTCCAAAATTGTTAATTGCAGGCGCGTACTTACTTTGCACCCCAAGTGCCTTATTGTAATAAAGGAGTGCTTTGCGATAGTCCTTTTTAATTAGGTAGCAGCTCCCAACTTGATTCCAATATCCAGGGTGCGTTTTATATCTTTCATAGGCATTATCAAAAACCTTAAACGCACGTTGATACATCCCTCTATAACAAAGACTTATTCCGGAGTTGATAGGATCCTTAGGGTCCTCCATTTTCTCAAGCTTAGGCTGAGGAAGACGGTTTACAGACTCATTTGAGATAGAGTCATATCGACTAATCTCCCCTTTAAAAGCGTCCGCCCTGGCCACATAAGGAACGGCCTTCTTAGGCATAAAATCAATATTTTCAATCTCTGAAAGAAGGTCACCTTTTTTTTCTTCCTTCGGAGTAGAAGCACAGGAGACGGCCATTAAAACGATTACTAAAAGTATTAGTATATTTTTCATCGTCTACCTCCTCTATCCATAACAACCCCACCGAGGTGATACTGATATTCAACCTTTACAGGTATTAGTGTTTTTGCAGTAAAAAAGGCGTTGTCTTTAGATAGGATCGTTGATGCCTTAATCGCTCGAACAGCATCGTTTCTAAACTTCTTTGCCTGAAGATCAAGAGGTTTCGTAATATTCCCCATGGCCTTCTGAAAGCCATCAACATATGCCTTCTCTTTTCCCGGAGGTGTAAATCCTCGAATTTCCTTTGCGACTTCTGTATAAGTCTCCACTAAGTACTTATACGCACGAACAATCCCTTTTCCTGATTTAACATTGAGGGTCGCTAGCGCCTTATTAGTCACACTATCGAGCATTTTGAACTTTTTCTGGAGTAGTTTATTATACGTTTTCTCTGGAAACCGAAGTTTAATAGCTGATAGCTTTCTCAACTCTTTGTAGAGGTTTTTTATTTTGAAATTTGCAACAATGTCGCGTGCCTCTAATGAAATCGAAAGGCGCTTACTTTCTCCATATGAAAAATCCTTGAGTAACTTCTTTTTTTGCCGTACTGCCAACTTATGGCGCCCAGAGTCACTATAGGCCTGATATAGACTATAACGAAGAGCAATAAGCTCAGGCGCATTACTCTTTTTCTTTTCAAGTTTATTAATCATTAAACTGAGTTCACTCCAAGACTTATTCTTGGCAAACTCACCAGCAACTTCGAGCCGGGCATTATTAATAATTCGAGAAGAAATCTTGCAAGAATATCCACCATCAACAAATGCAGGAAGTCCGCTCGTACGCCCTTCGGCAATATTTAAAACATAGACGTTTCTATAGAAAACTTCCTTATTGTGTGAAGTTTCTTTGCATAGCTTATTATATACCGACAAGTTAACATCGATCGCCTTATCAAATTGTCTTTTATTAAAGAAGTATGAAGCAATTGTAATAAATGTTTTTTCGAACTTTTTTACATCTTTTCCGTTCATGTGAGAAAGAGCTCTCTTAGTAAACTTGTAGGTCATGTCGGCATTACCCAGCATCTGAAACAAAATTGCGATATTATAAGCAGCGTTTTTCTTCTCATAATTAGTACTGGAAGGGTCAGAATACAGGGCAATATAACCCTTGAGCGCATTAACCTTATCACCTTTAGTATTTGCTTTTTCCACCGTTTCAAAGCGCATAGTAGTGATCAGGGCACGAAGTTGTTTCTTAAAGCGACGGTTAACAATGAACTCACGTTTATTAATTCGAATGAGCCAGTCTTTCATCTCCGCAATATTCTTATTCGATTTATGAAAGTCTAGGATTTTTCCAAGCATCGCTTCTTGAATGCCAACCTTCTTGGGAAAGTTTCTCTTAAACGCAAGTAGTGCAGACTCTGCTCCCTTTATATTTTTGGCCTCAAAATAGATATTAAAGAGTCGTTGGTATACTTTGAAAGCTTCAGGCCCTCTTCGATTTTTCTTGAGGAAGGCAAGATAGGTTCTAACAAGATACTTTTTTTTGAGACTCTTCTTTACAGATTTTTTTTCAAGAGAAGTTGAAAGCCCTGCTAACGCTTCTTTTTCTACTTTTGCATCACCGTTTTTCTGTGCAAGCTGAAGAGCAACATCATAATGGGGAATTGCGGAATTAAACCTGCCTGTAGCATAATATGTTTCAGCAATAAGGAGTTCTGCCCTTGGCGCAGTCTTTGGATTAATTTCTTTTAATACTTCAAAGAAACCAACTGCTTGGTTTGCTTTGTTCAGTCGACTTTTTTTGTTGTGAAGGTAGGTCTTCCCCATCACTACTCTCTGAAGTATCGCCGCTGATTTTTGTGCATAGTACTTAAGATTTTCAGAAAACTCTTTTGAAATTCCACCATTTTTTCTAAGACTGTTAATCTTTTGAGCATTGCGAAGTTGTGAACCGTAGAATCCAAGGCGATCATAGATATCCAATAACGAAGCGTAGATTTTAGCCTGCTGATAACGATTTGGACCTTTTGAAAGTGCCTTCTCTAAAACCCTAGAAGCATTCTTATAGTGCCCCTGCTCTTTTGTATGAATCCCTATCTTTATAAGGTAGTCAACAGAGTTACCACTAACTTTGGAAGAAAGCTTGATTGCCTTTGCTATTTTCCCTGTCGCAGAATAGAAGTAAGCAAGATCTCTCTCTGCTGATTTGGCCATATTTATAAAATTCTTATTCTTACTGCGAGCTAAGACACCTTCCATTGTTGATACCGCGAGCTTTTTCTTCCCAACACGAAAATAGCTCCAGGCTAAGCTGTGAGCATCCTTAGTCCACCATCGATTCTTTTTTCCTTTGAGTGCCGACTTATAGAGAGGAATAGCTTTTTTGTACTGTTTTTGATTATAGTACATTTCAGCGAGGGCCATCGTTGATTTATTGTAGACCACAGTTCCACTACGAGATGTTTTTCTGGCAGCAGTAAAGTACTTGGTCGCCTTGGCCTTATTCTTCTCAATATCACGGGCATGGTACGCTAGGATGTAATATGCATCTGCTTTACCTCTATAATTTGGGTAGCGCTTGAGCAACCTTACACATTGCCTTCTCGCCTCGTTGAAATATGAAGTGGACCTCTTAAACATCGAGGCCTTATTCACCCTACTTCTTTTTTTTGCGGGGATTGCTAAATACTTATCGGTCTCGACTTCTTTTAAAACCCTGGCCTTCTCAAGCTCCAATTCTGCTAATTGCAAAATGAGGTCCGGGTTTCTCCCTCGAGTCTGCTTATTCAGGCGAATAACTTCTCGAAGTTGTTCATCGATAATTTGGATAAGACTTCCCTTTTGATTTCCTTCAGTTACCGCATAAGCTGCGGTAGCGGAAAGTGTGATAAGGAGAAGTAGCAGTATTTTTTTCATAATTAACTCTATTACTTACAATTTGATTTAAGAGAGAATACATAGTCGCCGAGTTCATCGGCCCAAAACTCTCCATTAAATGTCCAGAAGTATTGTTTATCAGTTCTTTGTAAATTGTTAATATCGCCTCGCTTCTGATTGATGCTTACATCCAAATCATAAATTGCGGCCTTTCTCCTAGCAAGAACTTCAAGTTTTATATAGCTCATCCCCTCAAAGGCACGATCCATCTTCTTCATGTAGTCGAGCATTCCTCGGCGAACATAGGCACCAATTAGATTACGCTGATGAATAAGAGTGTCTCGAAGACCAATTGCTAATGATCGTTTAAAACTAGATTTTCTCATTTTATTAAGTTTTTCTAGCTCTGCCCTACTTTGCTGAAATGCTTGATACATCTCACCAAATGCAGAGTCCCCAACAACCGCCTTTAAGATTGAATCCTTAAGTTGATTTGAACTAGAGGCACCCTCTACTCTGGCCTTTCCAATTTTGTAGTAGTATTTAAAGTTTTTTCCAACGCGGTCTAGCTCATTGCGAATGGAAGTTGCCTGCCGAGAGTACTTGCTATAGAAGTCATTAACTACAACCTTAGCATCACTCCACAGGCACATTTCCATAAAGGTAAGAGCACGCAGAATCTCAATTTCAGGATTAAAGAGGTATGCAAAGAGCGGAGCTTTGTAGGTAACAAGTTTACCTAGAGTTCTGTTATAATCTTTTAGATAGAAGCTAGTCCACGCCTCTTCAAATATAATTTCAGGCCATACATGAGAACTTTTTGAAAGGTCCATATAGTGCGAGTGTGCTGCCTTAAATTTTCCAGCAGCAAATTCTGCCCTGGGAATCCCCACAATACAATAGTCACGAGTAATCTTTAGCTGACGTAATCGGTCCTCATCATTAGTGTCACCAATATGATCTTCAGCAGCATCAATACATTTTTTATAGGTGAGTACAGCACTTTTATATTTCTTTTGAAGGGAATAAATACTTCCCTCCATAAATAGTGCAAATGGTTTGCTAGGGTGATCTGCAGAATAGACCTTTCGCGCCTCACTCAAGGCGCGAGTATATTTTCCTGCTCGAAAATATTTTTTAGCTAAGATGTACCGGACACTTGGTGCATTCGATTTGTTCAGTGCAGACTTGGGAAGGGTCTCAAACTGCTTACCCCCAACCTCTGTAATGATGCTATCGATGACAATATCAATTGACTTATTTTTTATCGACTGGCCTCTCATCATGTATTCTTTCACAAAGGGTATTGCTGAAAAATATAGCCCATCATTTGCTAACTCTTTGGCAATACTTGGGTAATATTTCACTGATCTTCTATTTTTCTCAAATAGGTCTTTTGCTTTTGAAAGCGAAGCATCTACTGCCACCGACATTAATGCGGTGCTGAGAAATGCTGCCGTTACGAGTATTCGTTTCATCACTTACCCCCTACACCTAGAAGTTATACGACAGGGATAATCCTAAATCGTAGTTGCTGTAGAATGCGTCAATATTTTCATCGTCAATATTATTGGCCCGCTCCGCCTGATAATAAAAGCCAACAACATCAAGATTTACACTCCAGTTTTGAGATACCCAAAACTTAAGCGAGGTCTCCCAGAAGCCACCCATATGCGTCTCCGATTCATCTGCATACTGATTTCCATCATTGAGCCGAAGCGTTTTTTTGTTGTTTTTTTCTGTTAATTGTCCGAGCCCACCACCTACAGTCCAGTCCACATAGAGAATAGAATTGAAGGTATTAATCTTTCCGTAAAATGGAGACCATAAAAGCGCTACACCATAGTAGCTCTCAACGATTCGTCTAAATGGAGTTGAGCCTGAAGATCCTGTATTTCGCACTGACTTTGCGGCCTCATTTTCTACACCGAATGCCTTACTGTAGATCCCTTCAACTCCCCACTCTTCAGCAAAAAAGAATCCTATTCTTCCCTGAAAATAATATGAATCAACAAATGGGGCATTGAGAGTCATCCCAGAACCAATAGTTATAAAGGGGCTTCCGGCCTTTCTAAACTTTCTATTTTGAAGAACAAAAACTTCTTTGTCCTTATCTAGCCATGAAAAGTCATACACAGATTTCTCTCCGGCCACCGCAAAATGGACGGGAGAAAAGATTGTTAAAAGCACTGTTGATACGAATAGAATAATCTTTGGCACAGGCCCTTCCTCAAAGTTAGCAAGTCAATTAAGTTTCTTCCAATTTACACCTAGTTACATTTTATCAGAGGTCACCACTTAAAAAAAATGGACCACTTACTAGGTAAAAAAGGTTGCTATAAGGAGGAAATTCCCGATCAAAAAACTCAGGATCAGTCTTCGTGACAAATTGGACGATACTCGCAACTACCACAATGAGAGGTTCTAGGAGAAAAACACGCCGTTTTCTGCCAAACTGAAAAAAGACCCTTGCAAATAGCACTATAGTCAAACGACCGAGATACAACTTCTTTTTCGTCAAGATATGCAAGTACCAATTCAATACTATATGCGCGATCAACTCGTCCCAGCTGATATTGAGAATAACCATAGGCCATTAATTGAAACCAATAGCTTTCTTCTGTTTCAATTTTCCTTGCTCCCGTCTTGAAATCCCAAACCTGAGGATGCTCCCCTTCGATAATCAAGTCGGGTATACCGTTGATCGTATGTCCAAAGAAAGGAAACTTCAGCGGAACTTCTGAGCGAAGTTGTTCTTTAGAAAATGGAGAAAGAACTTTTAGTGCCCAACTGACAATTCCTTCATACTGAGAGTCAATAGCAACATTAGTTCCCTCAATAATACTGCGCGAAACAAGCTCGTGAATTTTTGTTCCCCTGCCGGCAGACGATTTAG
>JAGLCH010000297.1 GCA_023146355.1 Bacteriovoracaceae bacterium
CAAAACCAAGAGGAGGATGATATCGAGCTATCAAGAAGCCTCCCCAACTACAAAAATATCTATCAAAAAATAAAAACTAAAAAATCGTCACGCAAGAGGAAGTAATTAGATGAAACTTACTGACCACATGCTAGAAAAGGTAGAAGGCCAAAAAGATAAAATTGGCCAGCTGCTTTTAGATCATACTGCTCTATCTCAAGAACAGCTAGGTGAAGCCCTTGAAATCCAAAAAGAATCTGGACGTCTCATTGGCGAGATTCTTTTAAAGAAAAACTATATTCACCCACACGATATTGTGAAGGTTATTTGTCACCAGGTAGATATTCCATATGTTACTGATGTAAAGATTGAAGATATTGATCCAGAGCTAACAGTAAATATCCCCATTAGCTACGCAAAGAATCATGAAATCTTACCAATAATGGAAACAGATTACTCTATTACCCTTCTCATGACTGATCCGTTCAACTTTGATGTTATCAATGATCTGCATGAGATTTTCAAAAAAGAAGTAAAGACAATTGTTACTTCCCCATTAAAAATTCAAGATGCAATTAATAGAATTTACGAGAAGGCCAATAAGCACGTTGTTGAGTCTCTAGAAGATGAGTTTGATGAAAACCTTGATCTCGATGGTACTATTGATATTCTTGATTCTGCTGCAGATGAAGCACCTGTTATCCGTTTCGTGAATACCATTATATTTCGTGCTGTAAAAGAGAGAGCTTCTGACATTCACATCGAACCAGGTGAGAAGGAAGTGAGTTACCGTTTTAGGATTAACGGTGTTATGCAAGAAGTTCTTCGTCAGCCAGTAAAGACTCACGCAGCAGTCAGTTCAAGAATTAAAGTTATGGCAAAACTCGATATTGCTGAAAAACGTATCCCCCAAGATGGTAGAATCCCGATCCAGATGGCCGGTAAAAATATTGATATTCGACTTAATACAGTTCCTCTTCGCCATGGAGAGCGACTGGTGATGCGTATTTTAGAAAAAAACAGCATGGTACTAAATCTTGAATCGCTTGGATTTGAAGGGAAGGCGCTAGACCAGCTGGACGAACTTTCTAAAAGAAAAAATGGGGTACTCTATGTCACAGGCCCAACCGGCTCTGGTAAGACGACTACCCTAGCAGCAGTACTCGATAGAATTAGTGATCCGGAAAAAATGATTATTACAGTTGAGGACCCTGTCGAATACGATCTTCCAGGAATTAGCCAAGTTCAGGTCAATCATAAAGTTAATCTGACATTTGCTACTGCTCTTAAGGCATTTCTTCGCCAAGATCCAGACGTCATGATGGTTGGTGAAACGCGAGACTTTGAAACAGCAAAGACGGCGATTGAGGCATCTCTAACAGGTCACTTTGTACTCTCAACACTGCACACTAATGATGCAGCAAGTGCCCCAAACCGACTTATTGATATGGGGGTTGAGCCCTACCTAATATCCTCTTCTCTTGTTGGTGTATTAGCGCAAAGACTCGTGAGAACTCTTTGCCATCACTGTAGAAAGACAACAACAATTTCTGAGGCACAATTAAACCAGCTTGGTATTAAAAGTTTGCCTGCTGATGCTACTCCATATGAACCAGTTGGCTGTGCAAAATGTAATGATCGTGGATATGGCGCTAGAACGGTTGTTGCTGAATTTCTTGTTGTAACAGATGAAATCAAGGAGCTAATTCAGCTCAAGGCAGATGCTGGCGCAGTGAAGAAGAAGGCGGTATCTCAAGGAATGGCCACCCTTAGACAAAATGCTCTTTTGAAATTTTATCGTGGCGTGACTTCAATGGATGAGATTCTCCGCGTGATCAACGAGGAAGAAGAATATCCTCAAAACCTCACTGAAGAGTTGGAGTAACAGATGGCCCTGTATAGCTACAAAGGTCTAGGCCCTGACGGCAAAGAGGTTAAAAACACTGTTAATGCTGAGTCTGAAAGTCAGGCGAAGCAAAAGATCAAATCACTTGGTCTAATGATCATATCCATAAAAGAACAAAAGGCAACGTCATCTAAGGATGCAACATCAGTGTCGTTTGTAAATGCGGTTAAGGTAGAAGACCTCTCACTAATGACCAGGCAACTGGCAACTCTTCTTAAGGCGAAAATTCAAATAGTGGAGGCCTTTAGTGCACTCGTTGACCAAACAGAGAATCCTCAGCTTAAGATAATGTTAGCAGAAGTACGTCAAAAGGTGAATGAAGGTAGCTCACTCGCCCAAGCATTTGGAGAATACCCAAGGGTTTTCGATAACGTATTTGTAAATATGCTAGATGCTGGAGAGGCCTCAGGTAACCTTGATATTGTTTTACTTAGACTTGCGGAGTTCACAGAAAACAGAGTAAAACTTAATAATAAGATAAAGGGTGCTATGACCTACCCTTTAATCATGGTCGTCTTCGCTACAATTATGATGGGTGCTATCTTTTCATTCGTTATACCGAAAATAACAAAAATCTTAATTTCACAAAAAGTTGAACTTCCACTTCCTACCAAAATTGCAATTGGGATTTCAGATGGGGTAAAGAACTACTGGTGGCTGATGATTCTTGGTACCGTAACCATTATTTATCTTTTTCTCAAATATATTAAGACAAAAAAAGGTGAAGAAAACTGGCACCTCTTTCTTTTAAAAATGCCGGTTGTTAAAGATATTGTAGTTATGATTAATGTCAGTCGATTTTGCTCAACTCTTTCAACACTTCTCTCTTCCGGTGTACCTATTCTTGCTGCGATGAGAATCGTCGGAAATATTGTGACAAACGTTCACATGAAAAAAGTCGTAGAGAAATCTCGAATCAATATTACAGAAGGTGGATCAATTGCTGAACCACTGGCAGAAAGTGGTCTATTCCCAACAATGATGACCCACATGCTTACACTTGGAGAAAGGTCTGGTGAGGTAGAGGAAATGCTCAATATTGTGGCCGAGAACTATCAAGATGAGCTCGATACAAAGCTTAGTAGACTAACAACTATTCTTGAACCACTCATGTTAATTGGAATGGGCCTTGCTGTTTTATTTATAGTATTCTCTGTTGTTATGCCGATGATGCAAATGGGAAATTTAACACGTTAGAATATAAAGGAGTTTAAATGAAAAACACAACGCATAAGAGCGTGCTCAAAAAGCTAAGGTCACAAGCTGGCTTTTCACTTTTAGAAATCCTCATCGCTCTTTCACTTATGGCAGTTGCCTTAGGTTTTGTAGGTTCAAAATTATTTCAACAGTTTCAATCGGGAAAGGTTGATGCCGCTGGAATCCAAATGAAAACCATACAATCAGTTCTAAAAGATTACAGGAGAGACTGTAATCGCTATCCTACAACTGAGCAGGGACTCGATGCACTGCTAGATAAGCCAACAGTTGGAAGAGAGTGTAAAAGGTACCGCCCAGACGGTTATCTTGAGGCAGAAGAAGTGCCAATGGACCCTTGGGATAGTGAGTATGTTTACGAATCTGATGGAAAAACCATTACAATGTATTCATTTGGACCAGACCAAGAGGAAGGCACAGAGGATGATATTCACCTCAACAAAAAGAAAAAATAGTGCCATAAAAAAGAATGGGGGCTTCTCGCTTTTTGAGGTCCTCATTGCACTTTCTCTTACTGCCATTATGTTGGGTGCTGTAATAGGTGGAACATTCACCGATTCTCAAAAATTAGATGATACCCTTCAAAAGATTGAAAACGCGGTACGCTTTTCGTCCGATGAAGCGACTCTACGCAATAAAATCATACGAATTCACTTCAATTTAGATAAGTCTCCCCAACACTACTCAGTCGAGTATGGGCCGAGTGATAGTTTTGTTCTTCCTGCATTTGTCGCAGAAGAAGAGGAAGATCTCTCTTTGGACGAAACAGAAGAAAGAGCGAAAGAAAAAGAAAAGCTCAACCAAAGATTTAATAAAGTACAGGAATTCGAAGAAGAAAACCTAGAGCTTTCAGAAGATATAAAAATTATTGCGATCGGAACAGATCTCCATAAAAAACTCATTCTAGATGGAGCAAGCTCAATTTACGTCTACCCCACGGGGGAAAAAGATGGAGCAGTTATTATTTTAGGCACAAGTGAAGAAGTGGTAGCACTGAAAATATCTCCCTTCACTACTGATATTGAAAAAGAATACATTACACTTGATAATATACTCACAGATGAACTCGATGAAAAACAAATCGAGGTAGCAAAGAAGTTATTTGAGAAATGGTTAAAAGAGTAAACAAACAAAATGGATTCACACTTTTAGAGGTATTAATCGCTCTTTCGATTTTTGCTTTCTTTGCGTCAGCGTATGTAACACGAGAGTCCTATAACCTATCGCTCTCTAGTCATATTAAAGAAGAAGAAAAGCTTAAGACTCTATGTGAGCAAGTAATCAATCAACTTATCGCCACTCCACAAGAATATTCTGAAACACTCATAACTAGGCCTGAGACAAAGAAGTTTGAAAAAGAGCCTGAGTATGAGTATACCATTGAGTGGAAGAAACTAGAGATGCCAGATTTCAACAAGCTTCTCCCAGAGGATGAGAGGAGAGAATCCGGCACTGAGGCCTCAAGCGGTATTGAGAAAAGCCTTCTGGCACAAGTAAAATCAAACCTTGAGTCCATGTTATGGCAGGTGAAGGTTACAGTCTTTAATAGCAAAACAAAATTTTCATTCTCCCTGTCAACCTGGCTTTACAACGATAAGGCCAAAGTACAATTTGGTGGAATGTGATGAAACGAAATACAGAATCAGGCTTTACTCTTCTCGAAATCCTGATGGCCATCATGGTACTATCAATAATGATGGTGCTTGTATTTGATATGAGTAGCACCAGTACCGAAACAGTTGAAAGAGTAATGGCAGAAGACCGGGAATACATGCAGGTGCAAACTGCTTTTGCTATTATTGATCGCGATTTTTCTTCTTACTACACCCCCTTGTTTACAGAAGTACCTAAAAAGCAGAATCCAGGAGAATCATCAAGAAACGATGGGGACAATGAGCGCTTTGATGGGGTGACTCATATGGGAAAGTTGATTCCAATTGTAGACAATCAGGAAAAACATGAATTAATTTTCATGACCAGCTCTAACAAAAGGCGCCTTCAAGGAATTAAGCAGTCCAACTTTGCTTGGGTTCGCTATACCCTTCGACCGAAAGAAAAAAACTCAAACGATGAAGATGAAGATGGGCCAAAGGGTGAATTTGAACTTGTGCGCCAATATTCTGCCGATGACCCCTACTCCCCTTCATTTGAGTGGGATCAAATTAAATCAAACATTCTTCTGCGAAATGTAACAAAATTCCAATTTTACTTCTGGGATAATGCCAAGGAAGACTTTGTAGAGTCGATTAGCGACATATCTGAAAAACAAAAGGTAGTGAGGCTCATTCGGGTAAACCTCACTTGGATTAATAGAAATGGCTTTAAAATCGAAACTAACCGTAGCTTTAGAGCAATGTGGTATTTCCATGATGCGAGTAAAGAAATATCTACTTCACCACCAAACAAAAATAGTGATTTTTTATACAAAGCTAAAGATGATGAGGACGAAGATGACAAATAACCGTCCAGCAAAAAATCCAGAGAGCGGGGTTGCCATCATTATGGTGATGACTACAATTATGCTCCTTATGATTATACTCGCCAACTTCTCTTTTGATACTGATCTAAATAAACTCAAGATATTTAACGCTCAAGATCGCGCGCAAGCAAAGCTCAATGCCGAAGCAGGACTAAGCTTTGCAATGAGTAAGCTTCGTCTTTACCAAGAGGCCCGAAATACACTTGAAAAAAACAAATCGCTAAAGGAAGTAATCCCTGAAGGAAAACTCCAGTCTATGATGACTGAGCCGTTGATCTACCCCCCTCCGGTCCCAGAATCAGCGGATATCATTCAAAAAACCGCACTTAAGGACTTCACCGAAAGCTCACTAATCCAAGGTAATATATCAGTCACCATTGCTCCAATTAAGGGTTTTCTAAACCCTAATAACCTACGCCTCCCAGATCTTGCACCAAATTCTCAATCACAAGACCAAGGATACTTAACAGATTCCCAAATCGAGGAGCAAAACAAAAAGGACGAAGAGGCCAAAAATCGTCAGAGCAACATTGAAAAAGAAATTGTTAAAATTATAGAAGATCAAATTAAGCGAAAAATAGAAGAGAACCCTGAGAACTCACTTCTTTTTGGTGAGGTTGATGCCAAACTTCTAGTTAAGGAACTCAAATTCTTCGTCAATGATAAAGGGAAATTTACTGATGACGAGAAGTCAGATATTGAAAATATATACTCTGAAGCAGAAATAACTCCCAAATATGCTCCCATGACCTCACTGTCAGAGATGTATCTACTCGCAGGTTGGAATGATCAGCTGGTTAACCTCATTATCGATAGGCTCACAGTACATGAATCGGGGATCATCATTGTCAATGAGCTTACAGAAAATCAGCTTCGCATGCTTTTCCCAAGGATTGAAGAAGAGCAAGTTGATAACTTCTTCAGGTACCGTGATGGGGCCTCAGAGGTATCGGAAGATGAGATGGATGAAGATACTAAACCCCATCCTTTTAAAGATATCGATGGGTTTAAAAAGGCCGTAACAGGCGAGCTTGCAATTATTGAAGAGAGCGCATACGAGGAACGAATTGCAGAACTAAAAAAGGCAGGTTTGAGCCTAGGAATAGCTGGAAAGCTATTTAGAGTAAGCTCTCGCGGGGAAATGAGAAATGCTGTATACCAGCTCGAAGCAATAGTGGATTTACCAATCAAAGAGCTTCCCTTTAAAACCACCGAGACAACAAAAAAAGATAGTACTAACCAGACTAAAATGGTCGATGACAATGCAGGCTCAACGAAAAAAACAAGTAAATCAGAGAAAAAGGAAGCACCTGTGGAGTTTCTCCTTCCTCGTATTGTTGAAATCACAATCCAGTAATACTGCCGGCATCCTTTTTCCTACCAAAAGATTTGAGTATTTCCCATTTTTTTTGGTAAGATAAACATATGAATATACTTTCAATCGACACTGGTTCCTACTCTGTAAAGTTTCTTGAATTTCGCCATGAAAGGCGTCACCTTATCCTTGACCATATGCAGGAAATTATCCTCAGTGAAGTTAAAGATGAATTCGATGATGAGCTGAGCACCGAGGAACTACAAGAACAAATTATTAAAGCCTACTTAAAGGATCTTCAGTTTAGTGGGAAGATAATCTCACATATTCCAAGAAAACTTTTAACCAACCGCTTTATTAATATTCCAATCAACAATCGCAAAAAAGCAGAAATGATGGTTCCCCATCAACTCGATGGAAACCTACCATATCCAATATCTAAAGCTCACTATACTTCTGATCTTTATAAGACTGGTACGACATACTTTGCGATCGTCAATGTGGCCCAAACTGAATCATTTAATGAACTGTACAATGGACTAACGAGAGATAAGATTCTTCCCACTCACATGTTTAGTGAAATGAGTGCCGTACTAGCATACTCATGGGAACATAAAATCAAAGGACCTGTCTGTTTAATTGATATCGGCCATACGACTAGCAATGCCTACTTCATTCACGATGGTAAGATCGTTGCAACTCATACTTCGTATCTTGCTGGTGATAATATTACTGAAACCATTGCTGAAACCTACCAAATACAAAAAGAAGATGCCGTTAAGTACAAGCATGAAAAATGTTTTTTCCTTACCACCCAACAGCTTGAAGGCGTAAGTGACGCGCAGAAGGAGTTTGCAACTATCATGAAACAAGTGATGAGTCCTCTCATCTCGGACTTCAAACGATGGGAGCTAGGTTTCCGTGTTAAGCACGCCATCCCACTAGAGAAAATTTTCATATTCGGTGGTACAAGTAATATTGAAAACATCGACAATTTCCTAACTCAGGCCCTCGGAGTTAATGTTGAAAAACTTGGCGATATCTACTCGCCAAAAGATAATGCGCCGATGTCAGAGTGCGAGAAATCAACATATGCAATGGGGAGCTTGCTCGCATTGACTCAAGTATGGAAAAGACAACCATCCAATTTCTTACGAGGGGCATATCTATCAACGTTTAGTGATACTATTACTCTACACTCAAGCGCGTTTCTAGCATCAAGAACTCTGCTTATTTCTTTGATTTTGAGCATCGGTTTGATTGCAAATTATATAAATGCTTCAAGTTCTGAGGCGAAGCTAACGAAAAAAATTGCAAAAATGCTTAAGTCTCCTTCGCTCGAACTTTCACCAAGAGAAGTGAGAAGCTTTAAGAAGAGACCAGTCGCTATTTTAAGAAAGCTAAAGCGTAAGGAACGTGGAATGATTTCCAGCATAAAAGCTTTAAAGAATTCAAGTGGAAACAATGCTGTTCTTCCACTTGCAGAGCTTAGTAAAATTGTTGGGAGGAATGAGAAGGTTGATCTCACTAGTTTTAATTATGAATCAAATTTGATAGTAGCAAGTTTTGCGGCAGACGCTTCGGAGGAACTAGTTGACTTAAAAAAGCAACTCAAGCAGAGCGGTCTCACAGGCGTCAAGATAAACCACAAAGAAGGCAGCAAAGAATTAAGCCTAGAGTTTAGGGATTAAGATGGGAAAGATTCAAAATATCTTTAAAAATATTGATTCATTCATTTTTAAAAAATTGGACTTGCTAATCAACCAATCTGGGTGGCAACGAATATCCGATCGTTTTAGACTTTTATCAGAACCACAACAAAAATATTCCAATCATCTTTTGTCACTTCTACTAGTCGTGCTTCCTATATCTGTTGTGGCGCTGCTTGGAATATTCAACCTATCGATGAACTCTGCCCTCAATGTAAAGAAGGATATTGCTCGCTCGATTAATGTAATCAACGAAAAAAAGAGTGAGTTCTCAACTCTTGAGCGAAAACGACTATCTCGAACACAAGTATCTGACCGAAAGTCAGCAAATTCGATGCTTTCAAAATCCCTTGAAAGAAAAGGTGTAGATACTTCTAAGATTAAGCTTACCGACTATGCAGTAAGCGGAAGTGGTACGAACGTAAACATCTCGAGTATATCATTTACATTTAAAGACTTCTCAAACAATGAACTATCAAATACCTTTTCAGCACTTATTGACAGAGAAAAAGTTACCATCCCCATTCTTAAGATAAGGAAGAACAAAAAAGAGAATGCGCTGAATGGAACAATGAAAATAATTCATTATAGTAAGGGATCAAAATAGTTATGAACAAAAAAATTGAATCGACAAGTGTTCAAGACGATGTTTACCAAAAAGGAAAACTACATCTAGCAAAGACTATCCTCCTGTTTTCCACAGTATTATGCATCACAATTCTTTCAAATCTATCTATAAGCGATAAACTTATTTCAGCTGTTGAAACAGGAATTGGGTCACTTCGAGGCTGCCCCATTTCTTATAGTGGAATTGAGTTCAGCTGGTTCCCCCCCTCTCTGAGTATTAAGTCTCCTGAACTAGGAGCAACTTGCTTTGGAGGACGTCAAAGCAACCGGTTGGAGCTTAGAAACACTCCTATCTCACTAAGCTTTCCCAGTGTATATCCGCCGGGAATAAAGCTTCATACTCAGCTCTGGAAAAAGAAGAGTAATACAAAAATCAATATTTACCCCACATTTGCCTTTGGAAAAACACTACTGAAGATTACCGATACAGTAGTTGGACATGACCTTCTTACAGACATCATAGGCAGTGAAATCATTAAAGGATCACTCGACATTGAGTCAATTATTGAGATTGTTAATGGTTCACCTACTGCAGGTGATATATTAATTAAGTCAAAGAACCTTAATATCCCAAAACAAACAATTAGCGGCCTAACTATTCCAGAGTTGAAAATTAATAATCTTCAATTGAAAGGAAGTTTATTAAAATCAAAAATTAAAGTCATTTCCTTTCTAATTGGTGATGAGACCTCCCCAATCGTGGCCAATTTTAAGGGAACCATTCGCCTGAATAAATACAACATAAAAAAATCAAAGCTAAACCTAACGGGTGATATAAAATTCTCTCAAGAACTTCTGGCCGCTTTCCCCATAATTAATATGTTGGTAATAGGAAAGGAAAACCAGGGCGGCTTTTATAGAGTTAAATTGACAGGGCCACTAAGCTCTCCAAAACCACAAATCTTATAATAAGTATTTTCTAATTTAATAAGGATTAATCAATGGATATTGCAAAAACTATTGAAACTCTTAGTCATAATCTAAGTGAACACATTGACGGCCAAACTCCAAATCATCATATCCGAGAAGTATATCGGTATGCTGTTCTTCCCGCAGGAAAACTTTTTCGTCCCCTGCTTGTAAGCGCTATAGCTAAAGATTTTAGCATTAGTAAGCAAGTAAATTTAACTCCCAAATCAGGACACTCCCTTTTAGCATCTGCAATTGAAATTCATCACGCCTACAGCCTAGTACACGATGATCTGCCTTGTATGGATGATGACGACATGAGAAGAGGACGACCATCAACTCATAAGGCCTACGGGGAATGGAAAGCGCTCCTCGTGGGAGATGGACTCCTGAATTTGTCATACCGATTAATTTCACTAATTGATTCAAAGAATTTATCAAATGTATTTAGATTTTTCAGCTGGTCAACAGGCGCTAAAGGTCTTATCCATGGGCAAGTGCTAGATCTTTCAGAAGAAATGAAAGAGAATTTTACAACTCTACTTGATACCCACCGATTCAAGACAGCGCGCCTGATTCAGAACTCAATGGTATCGAGCTACTTCTTAATTGAAGACAAGAAAACGGGCAGTGAGCACCGTCAAATGCTTGATATTTTCAAGCTTGGTCACTATACAGGGATTGTCTTTCAACTCCTAGATGATCTCACTGAATTCGCTGACTACGAACTCTCAGAGCATGAAAAAGAGATCAGCCCATGGTTTAATTTTTCTGATGAGACTAACTGCGAACTACTAAAAGGACTTGAAAGAATAACTGAACTATCAGACAAACACCTGATGGATAATTACAAAACAGTTATGAAAATATACTTCGGAAAAATCTGTAAAATACTAACTGAAAATCAGAGCAATGTTCAAAGACACCTTAAAGACAACTGTAAAAAAGAAGTAGAACTACTCCCAATTATGACGCTTCTCAAGAGAGTGAGCTAACTCAATAATTTTAGTTAGCTCTTCTCTAAGAGGAACAGAATCAAGTTGTAATTTTTTATTTGCTAGCGGTTGGGCCAAATCAACTTGCTGAAAATCGTGCGACTTTGCAAGCGCCTCACCTAAGACCTCTTCCTCTAGGCTTTCACCCTTTATAAGAATTGATTTGGCCTTTTCTATCGTGTACTTATCCTCAAAGAGCAGCTTTTTAATCCTAAGGATTGCATCGATATCCTTGTGCTCAAAAAGCTTATGCCCTGCCGATGAAATAATTGGGTCAATTTCATCAAATTCCGTTTCCCAAAACCTTAGAACATACTTTTTAACGCCCGTAACGGTCGCCACCTCCTCGAAAGTGAAGTGAGATTTATTTGGTATTGAAATTTTTTCAGTCATTTAAGCCTCAGCTCTAGAGGCCTTCGCCAAATCCTGTTGAATGAGTATCAACTTCAACTACCATATCTTCTTGTGAAGTCTGGAAAGAGCTAAGTGCTCTTGATGTTCCAGGCTGAGAAGACTGTGTAGTATCTTCTGTCCCATCATCATTTAAACGATGAGCAAAACGTGAAGTGACATCTTCCTTAAGAACTTGTGATGGCTTGAAAGTAAGAACACGTCTAGCAGAGATGTCCATAGATTCACCAGTTTGAGGATTTCTCCCTATTCTTGTCTTTTTGTCTCTGATTGAAAAATTTCCAAAACCAGAAATCTTAACCTTCTCTCCTCTCGCTAGTGTTTCTTTGATGGTGTTAAACACCATATCAACAAGCTCCGCCGCCTCTTTTTTAGAGAACCCAGCTTCCTTATAAACACGCTCAACGATATCGGCCTTGGTTAGACTCATAATTTTCCTCCTGAAAACCTGATATAAAAAACTTTCCATTATTATTAATAGGTTAGCAAATAAGCCCATTGATTTCAAAAGAAAAACAACAAGTTACGAAAATAAATGAGAAAAGTCTAACTCCTCTATTTATCGTTCGCTGGATGATTTACACAATAGAGATTAATATCCAAAAGAATAGAACAATTTGCCCCACTACCCGACAAAAACAATCAGGTAAAAGAGATGTTGTCCTACCGTTCTCTAAAGGAACTTTGAACTGAAACATGCACTGGCTTTAACAGGTACTCAAGTATTGATTTCTTTCCTGTTTTAATCTCTGCAATAAGGGTCATTCCAGGAATGACAGGCAGGTGAGCTGAAGTTGCGCCAAGATGATTTTTTGATAATTCCAAAATCCCCCTATAATAGGGATTCCCTTCAGGATCTAAAATAGTCATTGCAGATATCTCTTTCAGATCTTCAATCATGCCGCCAAATCTACCATAATTATAGGTATTAAACTTTATAGTCACGGCCTGACCAACAACCACATGTCCAATATCACTAGTTGATATCATAACTTCAGCAACTAGCTTCCGATCTGCTGGTACTATTTCAAAAATTGTAGCTCCAGACTCAATAATACTGCCCACAGGGTGCTCCACCGCAAAGTGAACGACCCCATCAATTGGAGAACGTATCTCAAGATTAGCTAATTGATTTCGCAACCTTTCAACAATCTCTATCGTTTCACTTTTTCTTCCTTCAAGATCATTGAATTTTTCTTGTAGAGTTAAAAAAGAAATTTTAGAATTTAATCCTTTTTTATAGAGCCCCTCTCTTATCTGTAGCTGCTCCTTTACATTTTTCATTTGAATAAGTACTGACTTTAATTGACCAGTAGCTTGCTTATACTCAGATCTGATAATAGTGGAATCAAACCTGAGCAGTAACTGCCCCTTCCTAACGCCTTGCCCCCTACGAACAAGTATATCGCGAACAAGTCCACCATCTTGGTGTTGTACTTTACTAATTGTATTAACTGGTATGATCTTACCTTTGGCCACAGCAACTTCATCAATCTCCATGTAGTGGGCCCAGATAAAAAAGAGTACCACCATCACAGAAAGGAAAACTGTGAGTAGCCGCAAAACAAATGGGTTAGCACCCTCTTCCAGTAAAACCGACTGGGACAAATGACGATTTTCTTTTGATAATAAACTTTTCAGTTTCATCGCTGTTCCTTAGTAAATGCATCACGAACATCTTTTCCCGTTCCATACATGCGAACCTTCCCATGATCGAGCCAAATTGCTTTATCAGCAACTTTCAAAACTCTGGCATCATGAGTGGTAATTATAATAGTTCTAGTATTTTTATATTTTTTTACTAGCGACAATGCTGTAGAGACACTCTCTACATTTAAGTCTTTTGTTAAGTCATCGATCAATAGGAGATTTGATTTCTTTAAAAAAGATCGTACCAATGAGAGCCTTTTTAAAAAATACAAGTTAAAGCTTTCATCGTTTTCATTCAAAGCAGAGTCTAACTTTCTCGGTAAAGACATGATTTCATCGAAAAGATCCACCTCTTTTAAAAGTGTAATAAGCTCTTCACTATGATGTTTGGGAGCATATAGTTCAATATTGTTAATAATAGAATCATTGAAAAAATGGGATTCTTGAGGACAATATGAAATCTGTCTTCTATGTTTAACAAGGTTCTGCTGCTGGACATTCATTTTATCAATTTGTACTCTACCAACCTGAGGAGTTATCAAACCGAGCAAAAGTTTTAAGACGCTAGACTTGCCACTTCCATTATGGCCAATCACAACAAGACATTCTCCATGAGAGATATCAAAGCTCACCCCTAGCAGTGCAGGATATGATTCTGCAGTGTAACGAAGTGAGACCTGGTCAAATTTAACCTCACCCTTTAGCGGCCTAGTTACCTGGAATGATTCCTCATTTCTCTTCTCAATTGGAAGTGACATGAAGCGATCTAGCTGAGAAATACTATTTTTTATTCGATCAAATTGACTCATCACTGAAAAGAATGATTTAAGTGGTGCAAGAATTTTCCACAGTATTAAAATCACGGCCATCAGACCACCAGCAGTCATCTGATCAGCAATAACTTGAGAAACACCAACACCAATAGTTGCAAGAGCAGCAAGAGAAGTAATGGTGCTTGATACAGTATTGATTAATTCGGAAACATGACCGGATTTTCCTTGATTTAAAATTGCATCTCCTAAGAATTTATTAAACCGTTCCCTCCAAGCAGAAGATAGATTCGCTGACCGAATTTCACTAATTTGACCGATCGATTCTATCAAAAAATCATTCTTTCTCTTGCTGCTTTTTGCTAGGCCAGAACTAGATTTCTTAGAGAGGGGAATAAATGTTAATGCCATTATAATAAAGAGTATTATTGTAATAATAGGAACGATTACAACTATTCCTCCAATGAGATATGTTGCAAATAATAAAACTATTACGAAGGGCGCATCAAGAAGCGAGCTGACACCGATACCTGAGAAAAAGTTTTGGATAGACTCAAAATCTCTAATTCTTGAAAGCTGTGAACTGATACCTGCCTTTTCAGTATAGGTTGGAGGCAGATAAAGCAAACGACGGACTACCTCTTTATTTACAATGGCACCCATACGAGTACTAATAAATGTTAAGACGTAATTTCGCAAAGACTTTAAAGCGATGAAGGATAGAATAAAGATTAATACGCCAAGGATAAGAAGGGGAAAACTGCTCCCTGCATTTGCAATAGTAAGCTGGCCATATATTGTCATGACAAAGAGAGGTGTTGCCAATGAAACTGCTGCCATAACAAACGAAAGGACAATACAGGTTACTAACATCCTTTTAAATCTAAAAAGTAATTTCACAAACCAGTTCGGAATTGCATTTACGAGAGAAATATTATCCGATGACTCAAATATAAACATGTAAAAGTCGCCCGTGAGGGTTGGCGCTTCTACCAGTTTATAGGATCTGCTTGTACCGTCAAAGCTGATAATAGCAGAATCATTTTTTTTTGTAATTGCTAAAGGGTCTCCATTAGAATCAATATATAAAGCAGGAAGTGATTGATGCTCGATATCATGTATGCTTCCGGAGAATTTGGTCACTCTATATTGTAAATTTGCCATCGTCGCAAGCAGTGAATTAAGATTAAATTCCTTTTTACAATATGGCATAGCATCATCTAGCACCTGCCCTTCGTTTTTCCAGCCTAAAGCATCAAGGAGAGGATAAAGAGAAATAAGAAAAGGGGATTCAGGAACTTGATTCACGATACCCCTCCAGCAGGTAGGTTTTCGCTAAATGCCTTGTAGTCAATGTAGTTTGTATGACTTATCCACCACTCCAAAAGTTTAATTTTAATTCCTCGATTAAATACAAAACTTCCATTTTCAATGGAAATCCTAATCGAACTTAGCCACGCAAGTATTTGTTCATGCTCTACCTTATGGGCCTCCATCTGCTGATATTGAGAATCTCCAAGAACTTTTTCTTCATACACAAAATGTTTTTTTACAGCATTTTCAAGCTCACAAAACCCCTGAAGTGTATCACTAAGAGTAGAACCTTCATCAGAGTAACGAAATAAATCGAGAGCGATTCTAACAACATCTAAGTGCTGCTGATCAACAATATCATCCCCTGTTTTGTGAATTAGCCATGATATATCATTAAGAACCTTTGTGTTTTTGAATATCTGTTCTGTCCAATTCTCAAGAGCTAGAGATGAACGGTCTAGCTTCGACGTGTGACGTATCCACCAAACAACAATGTCATACTTCATCTTAACCATATCAATACTTGAATCGCTCATTATCCTTTTTCTATGCTTCAGAATTAGATCGATAAAACTTTTATGGCTTTTCTTTTGGGTACTAAGATTTGGGAGTTTATACTCCTCTATAAATTCTTCTTCATGATTACAATGAGATATAACGCTTTCGATAAATTGATCAAATATGATAATTTCACTTCGCGGAGAGGTCATTTTACAACTATTTGTAAATGATAAAAAGATTTCAATAATTTCAGTATGCTCCTGGTCAATACTTAAAACCCCTGTTCCTCGAAAAAAAATCCTCAGGTCTTCCCAACCAACGGCAGACTCAATGGAAGAAGAAAAATGCTCCGGTGAGAATATGGAATAATCTATTTTATTGATGTGATCGACAATCCAGTCGAGCAACTCAAGCTTTAAGCTAAGAGATACCATAATCCTTCCCGCACGAAAGGACTCTATAGTAACTTCAACTTTATCAAGAATTTTTTTATGCTGCGTCTGTTGAATTTCAAGCCCATCAATTTGATGCTTGATAATCAGTTCCTCTTCTCGGCGAAAGTGGTCGATAGCATAGTCCTGAAATGTTTTTAGTAGCTTATACTCCTCTTCAATATTATTGACACCAAAATCATCACTATCGATCCTATTTATTGCATTGTTTAAATCTATGGCATATTTAGCAAGTATTTTATGATCCTCATCGACCTCTGCAATACCCGTTTCCATAACTATATGTTCAATATCTTCCCACTTTCTCGACGTCTGTAAAAGCCATCGCACCCATGCTCGCTCATCCATGATTAGCTATCCTCTTAACAAGAAGCTTTCCTGCCCTTAGGCGGAAAAGATTATCCGCATCATCAAACAAGGGAGTCTTGCGGCTTATCAATACGACAGTTATTCTTCCCTTTAACTTTTTAAGCAACCACGTAAAGTTTTCCTCTGTTTGACTATCCATTGAGTGATTTGTTTTATCAAAAACTATAACTTTTGGTCTTGTTGCCAATGCTCTAGCAACGGTTATCCTTTGTAGGAGTCCTGATGACAAAGAGCTTGATGATTCGGAGTCGATTACAGTGTCATATCCCTTTGGTAGCATTGAGATAATGGGATCAAGACCAATCATAGCAGCTGCATCATATGCAACTGAACTTTTTGATTCATCATACATCGTCAGATTGTCCAAAATAGTACCCTTGAAGAATGCTCCTTGCGCAGGAACGTAAGCAACACTTTCTCCAATACTACTTCGCCTTATTTCATTAATATCGTAATGGTCATATAAGACCTTCCCTTCTTTAGGAGTTAAAACACCACATATTAATCTTGCTAAAGTCGTAGTCCCAGACTTCTCATCCGCAAGAATTCCAGTAAAGCTGTGCTTGGGAAGAATTAGATCTGTGTCATCAAGCACCAACATGTCATTGTACTGATAACTGACATTTGTAAGGACAACTCTCCCCTCAAAGGAGTCAGGAAGGGTAAGAAGCTCCGACTCCTCTATAAATGAAACTTCTTTCAACTTATTCAGTTTGATAATTGTGTTATTACGCTCGTATCCCTTCAACCAAAAAGAAAGAATTCCTTTCACTGGGGTAATCGTTCGCCCTGCAATCAAAGTGCATGCAGTCATTGCTCCAACAGTCATATCGCCCTGTATAATTTCAGAGGCACTTATAGTAATTGCACCGAATAAAACGACTTGACCAGCAAAGAACCCAATACTTTCTGGAGCAGTAGTTAGCATATTCATCTTGAAGTCACTTTGCGTCTTCTTATCTTGATAGTATTCCATTTTTCGTAGAATCCTTTCTTCAACAGAAAATGTTTTTATCAAGTGAAAACGGGATAGGATTTCAATAAGAAAATCTCCTCCCTCTTCTGCATCTTCTGATTGCTTTTGCTTTAGAGAAACTAGCCTTTTTCTCATAAGCCAAATGGCCGTCGAGTAAATGATGGCAACAAAAACGACGAAAATCATAATTTTAAAATTTAAATATCCGACTACCCCCAAGAAGAGAATAACGAACGGAATATCCATTAATATTTGAATTTCCTGACCTGCGTAAAACTGTCTCAACTTACTCACAGAATTAAATGAGTCTAATAGATCTCGATCAGAAAGGGAGCTAATTTCAGTAGAATTGCCACAAATCATTTTTTGATATAATTCTTTGCTTGTCTTAAATTCAAATTGACTGCCGATCCAAGAACTCATGCGACTTCGAATTGTACGAAAAACACCTTCAAGTATAACTGCAGCGGCACCACCAAAAGTAAGCCACAGTAAAGTGTCATAACTTTTATAAGCAATTATGCGGTCATATATCTGCATTAAAACAATTGGAATAGTGAGCGAAAGCAAGTTTACCATTATCGAAGTCAGTATGAGGTATATAAGTGCAGACACTCCTTGTCTTTTTATAAAGCTAGATACTTCCACGTCCCCACCTCTTTATTTTTGGTAAAGTAAGTTCTCCAGTCTTATAAAGTAAGACGAGCTTCAAACTCATCTCTTTAAATTCTGCATTTATGCGTCCAATTTGTGCCTCAATTAAGTTCTTTCTTACGCTCAAGACATCTATAGAATTTTTGGTACCACTTCTGAATTCACTTGTAACACCTCTTAAATTCTTTTTTGCTGCAAAGTGAGATGATTGAAATAGTGCCTTAATCTTTTTTACTCTCTTTATTTCCACTCTTATATCATCTATCTGGTTAGTAGTTTGAATGAGAAGACTACGATAGAGATATTGTGAACTAATTCTTCGCGACACTTCCGATTTTCTCTTATAGAAATCTGTTCCTCCAGAAAAGATAGGTATTGTTAAATTAAGAGAAATGCTTCGATCATACTCGGCGGCATAGTTGCTATCAAATGGCCTCTCTCTCGATGCTTTTACTTTAAGGTCAAGCTCAGGAAGCATTGTAGCAAAAGCTTCCCTTTCTGCTCCCCTTGCAATTTCAACTTTAGAACTTGCCAGCTTTACAGCACCATTTTTTGTCACATCAGTACTCTCAGAGGTAGGGATTTTCGGAATAAATAGGTCAACCTCAGATTGCTTAATCCCTAGCGCTAAAACTTTTCGCAATTTTTTTGCGGTTTGGTTTTTAGCTTGTTCCCAACGCGCCGTTGACGTAAATACCCTACTTTCAAATGGCCATACTTCCGTCTTAGAGATATCTCCTGCGCGATATCTTTTTTGAGTTCGCAGCAAGGAGCTCCGAGTATTTCTCTGGTCAGCATATCTCAACTTTTGTAATCTTAAAGAGAGCTTATAATTGAGGAGTGCCGTTGTTACTTTTAGAATTCTTTGGGCGACTTTTTCACCATAGATAACTTTCCCAGCTTGGCGAATGAGGCGACTTGTCTTATACCTAGCAATATTTTTATAACTAAAGATACCCTGCTCTAGCGAAGCGCTATAATTATAATATTTCTTATTCGATACCAGTTCATCAGTAGTTTGACCTACTGACAAATCACCTCTAAGTTGTGGAAAAAAGAGGCCGCGAGAACTCAAAGAGTCACTGATTGAAGCTTGATAATCCATTTGTGCTGACATCATCGAGAAGTCTGATTTCAGGTACTTTGAAAGAAAATCATAGTAATTTAAATTACTTGCCGTTGCTTCAGAAGTGGCGAAAAGCAAACACAAAAACATATAAGTTACCGTACGTAATGGCATCAAAGCATCTCCTAGTGGATCAAGATCCTTAACTATTTTACCACTACCCCTTAACCATTTCTTTAGGAAAAAATATGGCAGGATGCACATAATAACTGACCGATGAGCTGGTATAATAATGAAAAAGTGAGGTCACTATGGCAAAATTAACACCACAAAACCAAGAGCAGAACCTTGTCGACTACGAGCAGGCGTTCAATCAGCTAAAGTCCATCAGCCTTGATGCCCAAGTTTTTGACGGTATAACACTGGACCAAATCTCTCAAATAAGCTTGCGTGATATCGTGGCAAACTCCCCTCAAATGCAAGAAATTTTGAATAGGGTATTTTCCGAAGAGGGAGTTTTAAGTGATACCCAAAACTTTGAGCAATTTGAGGAATGGCTTGCTGATCAAACAGATCTTCCACTAGAGCTTAGAGAGTTTCTTGTTGAAAAATTTGAAATCGCTTTTGAAAATGATGGTGATCTTAACAAGCTCCAAGAAATAGTAAGGCAACATACAGATTTTGAAAGCTCAGCAGAAGAGGATTATAGAGAAGCTACACCCAACTCAACACCTGCGGAAGTGCCGCCACTTCCAGCGCAGACAGAAGAATTAGCAGAGGATACGACAGCGAAACCTGAGATAGATCCGGAAGCAGAAGTTGACCCAGAACCAGACGAAGACCTAGAACCTAAAGTTGACCCGGAAGCAGAAGTTGACCCAGAACCTGACGAAGACCTGGAACCTGAAGTTGACCCGGAACCAGAGATAGATCCGGAACC
>JAGLCH010000298.1 GCA_023146355.1 Bacteriovoracaceae bacterium
CTGTGTCGCACAAGTAGTGCTCTATGACTGTTTGCTTTCCAAGGTTTTTGGTGACAGTAACCTCTTTAGGGGTCCACTCTTTTCCAACTACAAACTCAACATCAATTTTAAGAAGCTCCCCAGTTGAAACACGGCTCAATATCTGAGAAATGAAGGTATAGGTCATTTCCTTAGAGTCTTTTATGACATCAAACGTTTCCTCTGCAAACTCGTTTCCATCATGGGAGTAGGCGTAGGCACCTCTGTATACTTTTAGGGGTTTATTTTCATCAGTCATCATTGTATGTTACTGTAAATCTGTGAAATATAAAGGGGAAAGTATTTGCAGGGACGAGCAGGATTCACTAAAGAGTATTGGGATAAAAACTACGCAGACCTCGAGTCAATGGATGGGGTTGGAAATGCTTTTGAGCACGCCCAGTATATAAAATATCTTTTTGGAATTGAATATATTGATATCTCAAGTGTCATTGATCTCGGTTTTGGGATGGGGCATCTTTTTGAAGAAATTTTGAAAACCTTTATTCCCTACCGCGCCTTTGGGATAGAGCCTAGTCTTTTTCCATTCGAGCAGGTGAGTCAACGTGACATCCGACCAGTAGAATCCACTAAATTAACCCTAGAAAATACTGATTTAGTCAGCTGGTCCCAAAATAGCGGAAAGAAGTACGATAGGCGTTATGATCTTGGGATCTGTACTTCAGTTTTTCAATACCTCTCCGAGGAGGAGATCGATCAGATCTTACCAGCAATGGCCTTGCGTGTGAAGTTTTTGTATTTTTCAGTGCCAACGAATAAAGAGTTAGATCGACAGATACAAGATCTTGATTTTTGCGACGAATATGCTATCAGGCGAAGCAGAAACTGGTACCAAAAAAAGCTTAGGAAATACTTCACTTTTGTTTCCATGAGGGTTCTTGAGAGTAAATCTCATTTTGTTGAGGAAGATAGTCACTTCACCGACTTATTGTTTCGCTACTAGTGAATTAACTTGATCCCACTTAAAAATTATTGATACAATTTATGCACTTATAACGATAATTTATTATTCATTTAAACCAGTTAACGATATTTTACTATTTAGGAGATATTTATGAATTTATGCCCTTGTTCAAGTGGATTAGACTACGATCAGTGTTGTGGTCCTATTGTTAGTGGTGAAACGCTAGCACCTACAGCTGAAGCGACTATGCGTGCTCGCTATACCTCATTCGTAAAGGGCGACATAACTTTCATTAAATCCACTTACAATCCAGATGATATGGATCAATTTGACGAAGAGGGGATTATTCGTTGGTCAAAAGAGTCAGAATGGAAGGGGCTCGAGCTTCGTAAAATGGAAGATGGACGTGAGGACGATACAACTGGAAAGGTTGAATTTATCGCAAAATATGTCATTAGTGGAGTTCAGCAGGATCACCACGAAGTGAGTGAATTTAAGAAAATTGATGGAAAATGGTACTTTATGGACGGAAAAGTCGTAGGAAGTACAGTCTCTCGCACAGAACCAAAGCTCGGCCGTAATGACCCCTGTTCTTGTGGAAGTGGAAAAAAGTTTAAGAAGTGCTGTCTCAAATAGTAAAGCAATCTTAACTCACTTCTTTTTTTAAAAAGACATACAATTTACCCGTAATACCTTAACCGGATTGTGTATATGTACAAAATTAAGCGAGGTTTAACGCTGCCTATTTCTGGTGCGCCGTCTCAAGCGGTGGATGAGAAACAAGTGCGTCATGTGGCCATTACTGGCCCCGACTACGTAGGGATGAAACCTACTATGTTGGTAAAAGTTGGTGATCGCGTTCGACTGGGTGATCCTCTTTTTGCCTGCAAAAAAAATGTAGGAGTTGTTTATACTGCTCCTGGCACAGGTGAAGTTGTGGAAATCAACCGCGGAGACAAGAGGGTTCTTGAATCTGTTGTGATTGAACTCAATGGAAGTGATGAGCGTCAGTTTGATAAGTTCAGCTCTGATGACCTTAAGAGCTTGGGTGAAGAGAAGGTGCGAAACATTCTTCTTGAGTCTGGGCTTTGGACAGCGATTAGAAGAAGACCTTATTCAACCATTGCTAATCCATTTGAGAAACCATCTTCAATCTTTGTCACAGGCATTGATACTCACCCCCTTGCATCTGATCCTGAGGTTGTGATTGCAAAGTATGGAGAGGATTTTTTCAATGGTATCCGTGTTCTAACGAATTTGACGGAATCATGGGTTCACAATATTGTTCACCAGAACTTCTCGTTAGATGTTCCTGCAATTGAAAAGTGCGAAACCGTTCGTTTTAAGGGGAAGCACCCTGCTGGTAACCCTGGTACCCATATTCACTTTATTGATCCAGTTAGTGAGCACAAATGTGTATGGCATGTTGGTTATCAGGATGTGATTGCAATTGGAAAACTTTTTACCACAGGTAAAATTTGGACTGATCGTTATGTCGCCCTTACTGGACCTCTTGTGAAAAATCCAAGGATTCTAAAAACTCGTCTCGGTGCTGATATTTGCGAACTTATTGCAGGTGAGCTAAATGAAGTAACCCCAAGAGTTATCTCAGGATCTGTACTCCACGGACGAACAGTTTCTGGTGCACTTCACTTTTTGGGTCGCTTTAATAACCAAATTACCGTAATTGAGGAAGACTCTGAAAGGAAGCTTCTGGGTTGGATTCGTCCAGGCCTTAATAAGCACTCTCTCAGTAGGGCCTTCCTTTCGGCACTATTTCCAAAAAGAAAGATAGCTATGACTACTATGCAAAATGGTAGTCACAGACCAATTGTTCCAATTGGGCTATTTGAAGAAGTGTTTCCTTTTAGAATGCTTCCGACCCAACTTGGTAAATCATTAATGGTAAATGATATCGAAAATGCTTTAAAGCTAGGTGTCTTTGAACTTGATGAAGAGGACGTTGCTGTTATGACCTATGCCTGTTCTGGAAAGAACGACTACGGTGTAAAGCTTCGTGAGATGTTAACTACTATCGAGAAGGAAGGATAATGAAGTTTCTACGAGATACATTAGATAAACTTGAGGAGCCCTTCACAAACGGCAAGTTAAAGTTCTTCTACCCCTTTTATGAGGCGGCAGATACCTTCTTTTACAATACTAGCTACACTACTAAAGGTAGCGTGCACGTTCGAGACGGGCTAGACCTCAAAAGAATGATGACTTTTGTTATGTTTGCACTTATCCCATGTATTATTATGGGTGTGTATAATGTCGGGTGGATCACTCATGTTGCAGTTGCTAAAGGTGCTACTGCTTTTGGGTGGAGAGTTGATGTCATGGATATGTTGGGACTTGCGCTCAACAACAATGACATGATCGCAAACTTTGTCCACGGACTTTTATATTTTCTACCAATCTACATCACAGCATTTATCACTGGACTTGTGTGGGAAGTATTTTTCTGCATGGTTAGAAAGCATGAAGTTAGTGAAGGCTTCTTTGTTACTTCAATGCTCTTTCCGCTGATCGTTCCACCAACTGTTCCACTATGGCAAATTGCCATTGCTATGAGTTTTGCAGTTGTTATTGGAAAGGAAGTATTCGGCGGAACAGGGATGAACTTTATGAATCCCGCAGTTCTTGCTCGCGCCTTTTTGTTCTTTGCATATCCAAGTGGTATCTCAGGGGATAAGGTTTGGATTGCAGTAGACGGCTTCTCTGGAGCTACTCCACTAAGTCTTATTGCTGCAGGAAAACTTCCAACTATTGCTAGTTCAGATACGATTTCTAGTGCTGCTCGGGTTGCGACAGATATGGCCGCACCCTATATGGAGTTTAGTTTTCTCGATGCTTTTATGGGACAGATACCTGGTTCAATTGGAGAGGTCTCAACCCTTGCTTGTATTTTGGGCGCGATCTTTTTGATATATACAGGAATTGGCTCTTGGAGAATTATGCTTGGAACAGTACTCGGTGCTGTTGGTATGGCGTTAATCTTTAACGTAGTTGGAAGTGACACAAATCCTATGTTTGCAGTTAACCCACTTTGGCACTTAGCTCTTGGTGGTTTTGCATTCGGTACAGTCTTTATGGCCACTGACCCCGTAACAGCATCCCAAACACAAAAAGGACGTTGGATCTACGGTATTCTTATTGGTGTTCTTTGTGTTCTTATTAGGGGAGTAAACTCGGCCTATCCTGAAGGGATGATGCTTGCCATACTTCTTGGAAATATTTTCGCTCCGCTTATCGATCACTTTGTGATTGAGAGTGATATTAAGAAAAGGGGGAGGTCATATGCAAAATAATGATTCGGTAAAAAAGACAGTTCTCGTAGCGACGCTTCTTTGCCTCTTTTGTTCAATAATTGTTTCTCTTGCAGCGGTAAAACTAAAACCATTGCAAGTTGAGAACAAGATATTTGACGTGAAGGTAAAGCTTCTGGTTGCCGCAGGACTTGCGACGCCAGAGTCCTCTAAAGAAGATGTATTAAGCGCTTATGAAAATATTAATCCCGTTCTTGTTGAACTAGATAGTGGTGATATTGTTGATGACTTCGGCTTTGATCTTAAGAAATCTCTTAAGGACTCAAATCTTAGTAGTCGGATTGAAAAAGACAATGACTTCGCATCAATTCTTTTTAGAGCAAAGCATGCAAAGGTTTTCATCGTTAAAGATGGTGACTCTGTAGGCCAATATATTTTTCCAATTTATGGAAAAGGCCTTTGGTCTACAATGTATGCTTTTTTAGCACTTAGTTCTGACTTTAAGAAAGTTTTGGGAGTTGGATTTTATGATCACGGTGAGACCCCAGGTCTTGGAGGTGAGATTGAGAATGCTAAGTGGCAAAAGAGTTGGATAAATAAAGACGTTTACAGTGATGAGCTAAATCTTCTTCTCACTGTAATTAAAGGTAAAGTCGATTACTCTGAGCCTACAAATGTTCATCAAATTGATGGACTATCAGGTGCAACATTAACAACAGTAGGGGTCGACCGAACCATTAAGTTCTGGCTTGGCGAAAATGGATTCCTACCTTTTATCAAGAAGCAACTTGAAGGGGGAATGTAATGAGTTCTCTTAAAAAAGTATTTGTAGATCCGATATTTAAAAACAACCCTGTAGGGCTTCAAATACTAGGTATTTGTTCTGCCCTTGCAGTAACAAGTAAGCTTGAGACCGTTATTGCAATGAGTATTGCGGTAATAATAATTACGGGATTATCAAGTTTTTCAATTAGTTTGATTCGTAAGCATATTCCATCGACTATTCGAATTATTGTTCAGATGACAGTCATTGCTTCACTAGTAATTGTAACAGACCAACTTCTCAAGGCATTCTTCTTTGAAATTTCAAAAAGTATGTCAGTATATGTTGGTCTTATTATTACTAACTGTATTCTAATGGGACGTGCTGAAGGATTTGCTCTTTCAAACCCTCCCTTTAGAAGCTTCATTGATGGATTAGGAAATGGCGTTGGTTATAGTGTCATTCTACTATTTGTTGGAGTTATTCGAGAGCTACTTGGAAGCGGGGCCCTTTTAGGTCATCAGATTTTACCACTTGCCTCTGAAGGCGGTTGGTATGTTCCTAATGGCATGATGGTGCTTGCACCAAGTGCATTCTTTTTGATTGCAATCTTTATCTGGATAGTCCGCACATTAGACAAATCACAGATTGAGGAGGAGTAAGAGATGTTTGAACATTATTTAAGCATAATTATAAAAGCGATTTTTATCGAAAATATGGCGCTGGGGTTCTTCCTCGGAATGTGTACCTTCCTCGCTGTATCAAAGAAAGTTAAAACTGCTTTAGGTCTTGGGGTTGCAGTAATTGTTGTACAGACGATTACAATCCCAATTAACAATTTGGTTTATACCTACATACTTTCACCAGGTGCTCTGGAGTGGGTTCATCCAACACTTACAAGTGTTGACCTAAGCTTTTTAGGCCTTATCACTTATATTGGTGTTATCGCTGCGATGGTTCAGATTCTAGAGATGATACTCGATAAGTTCTTTCCAGTACTGTATAGCGCTCTTGGTATTTTTCTACCGTTGATCACTGTAAACTGTGCCATTTTAGGTGGCTCTCTCTTTATGGTTGAGCGAAGTTATAATTTTGGAGAAAGTATTGCTTACGGACTCGGTTCTGGAATTGGTTGGGCCCTCGCAATTGCCGCTCTGGCAGGAATTCGCGAGAAACTTGTTTACGCTCATCCACCTGCGGCGCTTAGGGGCCTAGGTCTTACGTTCATTACAGTTGGACTGATGTCAATCGGCTTTTTGGCCTTCTCAGGGATTCAACTATAGGTGTTTTATGACAGAGATAATTCTTGGAGTAGTACTATTTACCATTATCGTCTTGACCCTTGTCGCAATAATTCTTGTGGCAAGAAAGGCACTTGTGCCCAGCGGTAATATTAATATTAACCTAAATCACAAAAAGGAATTTGATCTTCCAATTGGTGGGAAACTATTAGGGGCACTTGCTCAGCAAGAGGTTTTTGTTCCTTCTGCCTGTGGCGGTGGTGGAACCTGCGGTCAATGTAAAGTCGTAGTTGAAACTGGTGGTGGCTCTATTCTTCCTACTGAAGAAGGGCAGATTACTCGTAAAGAGGCCCGCGAGGGAGTTCGCTTGAGTTGTCAGGTTGCCGTTAAGGCCGACATGGTCGTTGATGTTCCTGAGGAAGTATTTGGCGTTAAAAAGTGGGAATGTGAAGTCATTTCCAATCACAACGTTGCCACCTTTATTAAGGAATTCAAAATTAAGCTTCCTGCTGGGGAATCAGTTCCTTTTAGAGCTGGCGGCTATATTCAAATTGAATGTCCTCCCCATGTTGCTCCTTACAGTGATTTTCATATTGAAGAAGAGTATCGAGGTGACTGGGATCGCTTTAATATGTGGCAGTACACGTCCACGGTTGATGAAGAAGTCGTCAGAGCATATTCGATGGCCAACTATCCTGAAGAGGAAGGCATCATTATGCTCAATATTCGTATTGCATCTCCTCCTCCAGGAAGTGCACATCCACCTGGTATAATGTCTTCTTATATTTTTAGTCGTAAGCCTGGAGATAAGGTAACAATCTCTGGCCCATACGGTGAATTTTTTGCTCGTGAAACTGATAAAGAGATGGTCTTTGTTGGTGGCGGTGCCGGCATGGCACCTATGCGTTCACATATCTTTGACCAGCTCAAGCGACTTTCATCAGACAGGAAAATTACTTTTTGGTATGGAGCTCGAAGTGTGAAAGAGATGTTCTATGCGGAAGAGTTTGATGAACTCCAAAAAAATAACCCTAACTTTACATGGCATGTGGCGCTAAGCGACCCCCAGCCCGAAGATAACTGGACTGGGTACACTGGCTTTATTCACAATGTAATGCTTGAAGAGCAGCTTAAAAATCATGATGCCCCTGAGGACTGTGAGTACTACCTTTGTGGGCCTCCTATGATGAACGATGCTGTAATCAACATGCTCATTAATCAAGGTGTTGAGAGCGAAGATATTATGCTCGACGACTTTGGGGGATAAAAGTGTTTCAAAGATTTTTTATTCTATTTGCTATTTTAGTTTTGGTGTCCTGCTCGAAGGATGCCAAAATTATTCACTTCAGTGGAAAGACAATGGGGGTGATCACATACAATGTTAAGTATGCAGAGCATCCCAATGTCACTAAAGATTTTGCCATCTCCAAAGTAGAAGATGTGTTAAAGGCCGTTAATAAAAGTATGTCCACTTGGGATAAAAGTTCGGAGCTATCATTAATTAATAGTTCTAAAGTATCCAAGTGGTATCAGCTATCTCCTAACCTTTATGATGTAATTGAAACTGCCCAGTCTATTTCCAAGGCAACAAGTGGTGCTTTTGATATCACGGTGGGCCCTGCAGTTAATTTATGGGGATTTGGTCCCGATGGTGAGCGCAAAGTTCCAGAACGTTCCAGTGTATTAGCTGCTCTCAAAAAAATTGGTTATAAAAATATTTCACTAGATCCTGTTGCCAAGTCACTACTAAAAGCAATACCAAATCTATATATCGACCTTTCAGCTATTGCAAAAGGTTATGCTGTAGACAGAGTAGGGCATGCCCTTGAATCCATGGGGATCTCAGACTACATGGTAGAAATTGGCGGAGAAGTGCGCACTCGTGGTTATAAAAGTGGAAATACATCCTGGAAGATTGGTATCCAATCTCCAATCGAAAAAGATGGTAGCTCCATAAAGGTTATAAATATTTCGGGAATGAGTATTGCCACCTCTGGAAATTATAGAAATTTCTTTAAAAGTGGTGGAAAGCTTTTTTCCCACACTATAGACCCTACTACAGGACACCCTGTTGATCACAAGCTAATAAGTGCTTCTGTTATTCATAATAATTGTATGACTGCTGATGCTATGGCCACTGCTCTAATGGTTTTAGGACCTACTGCCGGTAAAAGCTTTGTTGAAAGTAACGGCATTATGGCCTTCCTTATTTATGAGGAAGATGGAAAAGTAAAAACCTATACCTCGGAGAAATTCGAGCAATACGAGAACTAAATGATTGAACTAATATTTGCAATAATTGCAGTGGCCTTTTTTATGGCCGTAATGCTGTATGTGAAGACCACTCGTCGCTTAAAACGCGCTAAATCGCCTGTGAAGACCTGTGGTGAGAGCTCTCAGTGCTGTTCGGGCCGTAAATAACTCTACAATTTTGATATATCTAATTTTTATTTAATTGTTGACCAGAATCGTCCGATAGGTTTTTACAACTTTGAAGGAGTGATTATGGAATTAGTGATAATTAAGGGAAAACTCTACTGGTTCACTGACGTGGGCGGTAAGAATGTAGATGGAATTGCTCTGGGTGCTTTGGGTGATTCTGTGGCAATGAAAAAAGAGGATGTGTACTATATTTTTGAAAATTGCAAAGCGGATCTTTGGAGTTGGATGAATAAGGGCGAGAGGCCTCTTGTGGACTTCTTCTTTGAGAAGTATCCATACTCAGTTGAAAGCTGCCCAACAGAATTCATTCACTATAAGGCCGCCTGAGTGGTCTGTGCCTTAAGTCTCTGAAGCAAACCATATCGATATATCCTATAAGGATATTTATTGTTTACTTCGTTACCAATTATTGCCGTTAAGAGCTTATTGTTCTATTAATAGGTCATGAGAATACTACAGCTTTTATTTCTTTTCATTTCCCTTTTTGCCATTGTTGGTTGCGACCAGTTTCATTATTCGCCGTACGCAACTTCAGGTGAAAAACCTCATTTAATTACCTCAGAACTGGGCCGTCTCAGCTCTATTGAGTCTTCTGTTTCCTTTCCATTTAAGGTGGCATTCATTTCTGATACCCATAATGATTATGCAGGATTTCGCGATGTTGTAGATTATATCAACTCTCACAGCAGTGAATATGCATTTGTTATTCACTGCGGGGACCTTACAACTTTCGCCACTGAGCGTGAATATATGATGGCAAAAAACCTTTTAAAGGATCTCCTCGTTCCATTTTTTGTGGTACCAGGAAATCATGATCTTATTGCCAATGGGCCCACACTTTACAAGAATTACTTTGGCCCCAAAGACTACACTTTTGCGTTTAAAGGTGTGCGCTTTGTTCTCTTTTCAGACAATAACTGGGAGGATTCAGGGGCACCACGTCTTAGCTGGCTGGAGAGCGTCACTTCTAGTGCTATGGAGGGCGTTAAGATACTAGTGACCCATATTCCACCTTCAGATCTTGGTCGCTTTGATGAAGCTACAGTTGAGAAGTTTAAGGATATTTCACTTAACGGAAACGTTGATTATATTGCCTCAGGGCATATTCACTCTGATGGAGAGTTTAAAGATTTTACCACCTCAACTCGCAACCTTGATGCAGGGTTAACAACACATATCTCAAAATTTAAAGTATTAACATTTGATGGAGCGGCCATTAGTGAAAGCACTGTTTCTTTTTAGCCTTATATCTTTTCTTTCGGTAAGTTCTTATGCTTCAACTGAAAAAAATGAGGGCCGTTATCTTGACTATGCCAAGGGGCAGTTTGCTGGCGAGATTGGTTTTCTCTCTGTCGGAGTAGGGAAAAAGTTTTCTGACTGGTATCAGCTTACGGGAATGTATGGTTATGTCCCCCCAGCTATTGATGTCGATGATATTCACACTATCGCTTTCAAAAATGATTTTACTTTCTATAGGCCCCATCAAGATATCAGTATTTATTTTGATGCTACTATCTTAATTGTCCTAGGTGAAAAGTACTGGCCGGCACTCTATAACAAAAACATGACGCCGTTTTATTACTACAATAGTGGGGTGGAGGGCATCCTCTCATTTGGTACTAGTTATGAACTCCCAAAAAAGTGGGGCGCAGAACACTTTTCAATCTACACTGAGTATGGTGTGCTTGCTCAATGGTTGTACTTCTACGTTGATAACTATGGCGTTGTTCCCTTCTTCGATATCACTACATTGACCTTTGGGGTCAACTATAAATTTTAATTCTCTATAGTTGAAAAAAAAGCAAAAAAAAACAACCGATAGGTTGTTTGATTCTTTTAAAAAGTGGAGCGGGAGAAGAGGTTCGAACTCTCGACATTCAGCTTGGAAGGCTGACACTCTACCAACTGAGTTACTCCCGCTTACCTTTTGTATATTTATGCACCTAAAGTTTTGAAAGATCAAGAAGTCAGGCGAAAAAAAACAACCTTTTTAGGTTGTTGAAATAGATGGAGCGGGAGAAGAGGTTCGAACTCTCGACATTCAGCTTGGAAGGCTGACACTCTACCAACTGAGTTACTCCCGCTTATCTATATACATATATGCACCCAAAACTCTAAACAATCAACTACTTTCTTTGAAAATTATCCTTAAAGAAGTCCATATTATTAGACTGAGTTTTCTAGAAGTATGAGTGAGCTCGATCAACTTAACGAGCTCACCAAAAAGTATTTATTTTAGTTCGAAGATTTTTTGGCAGATGCCAAAATTGCACCTAGGGCTATCCCAAGAGCTGACGCCATTAAGATTCTATACTCTGGTGGTAAGATGAAAGTAATAGTGTGTGCGGGAACCCAGAACCACCAAACTGTCGGCCATACCTTTCTCCACATATTATTCCAGTCGATTTTGTTCCACACTTTAAGAAATGGCCATTTTCCTAATAACGTCCCATCGTCAATCAAGGTGTCAGTGATGCGGTGAAATACCATCATCGGAAAGGCAAAGAGCCCATTCATCCAAAAGCTCACCCAAAATGCAAAGGATAGAGAGGCCAAAAAACCTGTTTCAAAAGAAGGTAGGCGGCCTGAGCTGATTAGCATCTTTATTCCTGCACCATATATTGGGAAGACAAAAGTGAATACCATTCCCAGTAGTCCCCATATGGTAGCACGCTGGAGCACTCTAATTCCTCGCAACTGCCATAGTCCTGTACTAATTTTTCGTCCTAGGAGTTCACCCATAGTTGCAAGAACAAAGAATTTACAAAACCCCATGATTAGAGGGTAGTTCTTGGTGGCGAAAACAAACGCAGTACGGGTTGAGTCGATGTAGAGAAATACTCCAATTGTCGCAATAACAGAGCACCAGATGGCACCAAATAGAATTTGCATAGATCCTCACTGTAAAGAAGTTAAAAGCTTGTATCTGTTAACTATACTGGGATCACCTGAAGAATTTCAACCCATTAAAAACATTAAAAAAGAGGTTGCCAAATATATAGTGGAGTTTTATATTGATTGTACCTGCCCGGGTGGTGAAATTGGTAGACACGCACGCTTGAGGGGCGTGTGTCGCGAGACGTGCTGGTTCAATTCCAGTCCCGGGCACCAAAAAGATTTAAAGAATTCCTCATAT
>JAGLCH010000299.1 GCA_023146355.1 Bacteriovoracaceae bacterium
GTTTCGGTGGTTTTCGATCTGTCATGGACTAATAGTAACCACATCATTATAGTTAGTATATTGATAATTCACAGATTAAAACCCTGAGGGCCTGATGACCACTGCTAAAATTGAACGATTTCTTAATATATTCACTATCATTTCACTGTTCGCACTTGCCTCCTTTGTCTTTACTTCACTTGCCTTATCCTCACTCATACATATATTTATTTTTATTCCCTCTCTATACTTTACCTACAAGGCCTGGAAGGAGGGACAACTCGATATTTCGGGAAGTCGCATAGCACTGCTTCTACTCGTTTTATTTGGCGTTATCTCTGTAATCGCGGCACCAGATATTGCCAATAAGTTTAAAGGAATTGGAAAGCTTAAATACTTTTTAATCGGCGTTTTGGGAATTTATGCCTATCGGTCGTGCCTTGAGGACAAACTTAGAAGTGATAAGGTTCGTTTAATCCTCAATATCTTCATGGTCTCTGTCTCTATTGCAACAATCAGTGGAATTATTGGTCTTTACACTGGCCACAATCCCCTCCGCTTTAGGGCAGCAACTGACGAGTGGAGAGCGACTGGAATGTACGGGATGGCCATAACTTATGGTTATGGTATTCAGTTTGCTTGTATTTTGTTTTGTGGATTATTGCTGTATCGAAAAAAGATTGAGAAGTTTATCAATACCAAGCTTCTTATTTTTGCCACTGTCATATCCCTCGCGGGACTTTATCTTTCATATACCCGTGGTGCCATGGTCGGCTTTCTTGTTGCTGTTCCATTCCTGCTTTATGGTAAGAGTAAGAAGTTATTTTTCTCTGCACTAATTATGGGGATGATTGTGGTGGCACTTGTTGTCGGTGCAATTGTAAGTGGAAAGGGTGGAAACTCACGTATCTTCCAGGCGTTGGACTCTGAAAGTAACATGATTCGAATTTCTCAGTATCGTGCGGCGTGGCATGGATTTAAAGAGAATCCATTGACTGGACTTGGGTACAGGAATTTTGAACCACACTCTGTTGCACTAAAAGAGAAATATGGGCTGGGGTACCTCAGCTTCAGAGGGCATGCTCACAATAACTTTCTTGAGATTCTAGCAGGAACAGGGATATTTGGATTTGTTGCAGTCGTGGCATTTGTTCTTTTTTGGTTTATTGAAACCTTCAGGAGAAAAGATATTATCGGGATGGTAGTTCCTGCTTTTGTCGTCGCTTTTGTGGTTTCGGGACTTTTTCAAAATACCATGATGGATTCTGAAAATATGTATCTGATTATGTCTGTCTATGCTCTAAGTCAGCTTCGCATCTCCC
>JAGLCH010000003.1 GCA_023146355.1 Bacteriovoracaceae bacterium
CTACCTCATTTTGAGGAGCCTTTTTACACAGGCCAAAACTCCTCTATTGTAGTGTCCAAAACCATAGATCTGGCACTGTTGGTGTATATTAGTAGCATGCTTACGGCAGCCTGCTTCTGTTGAAAATTTTCCATACTTGCTGTAGTCAAAACAGTAAAAGGCAATATTTTGCTGAACTTCGCTTCTCATGGCATTAGTCTGCTCACCAGAATATCGAACAGCAGGGCGATTGTGCTTACGCAGCATTAGTAATGCCTGGTTATGATCCATTCCGGCACCTCGCATTCTCTGGTAGCGCTCCATTGCAATTTTCTTAGGAGACATATACCAAGTCGCTTTTACCGCTCCACCACGCACTGGGCCCTTCACAGTACTATTCTTCTTCATTGGTGATGAACAAGCAACGAACAGCAGTAACAAAAAAATACAAATTATGGTACTAGGTGCTTTCATACGCTATTCCAATTCTACTTCCGCATAATCTTTGATCAATTCTTTTAGATTTACCACATTCTCTTCGGCCAAATCGAGGGAAAGAATTACACCTTCCGCCATAAAATTCTTTTGAATGTTTTCAAGCTCAAATCCCTTGAGGCAGTGCTCAACCTTTCCCAAATTTGAATAGCTGACTGTTACCTTTAGTCTTTTCAGCTTTCTATAGATAAGTAGCTTGGAAGTACTTATGGCCAGATTTGTAGCATCACTATAAGCACGTACAAGGCCGCCTACGCCAAGTTTGATTCCACCAAAGTAGCGAACGATGATAACTGCAGAATTGATGAGTTCAGCTCCCCTCAGCACCGATAGAGTTGGTTTTCCGGAGCTTCCCTTCGGCTCACCATCATCAGATTGATTTTCTACGATTTGATCGAATTCGTTGAGGTACCGGTAGGCATAAACAAAATGTCTTCCCTTAGGGTGCTCTTCTTTGAGTTTCTTCATGACCGTATCAAACTGGTGATAGGGAAGCACAAAGGTTATAAACTTAGAACGTTTAATTTCAAGTGTCTCAGAAGTAGGTGTGCTTACGTATTGCTTTACCATCTATTTTAAATACCTAAAAAGTGTGACTTAAATCGTCGATAGGTGTAATAGTTCATTATAACCAAGGATAAATAGATGAGTAAGTGTAAATTTTGTGGAAAAGAGATTGTTTGGCTAAAAGATGGCCGTAAAAATATCCCCGTTGAAGGCGATGGAGCGAAGCATAGCTGTGATGAGATGAAAAATGCTCGTAGCTCATTTAAAACAATGGAACCTACTGATGTTGAATCAGATATCATTGCCCAATATGAAAAGGCGATGAATGAAAAGAAAAAATAGCATCTTCAATATCTTTTTGGGCCCGGGCAGCTTGCTCGGGCAATTCAAAGAAGGAATGAAAATCTATTCAGAAGAAAGGAAGAGGCGTCTTAATAAAGAGGCCCCTTTAAATCCTAAAACTAAAAAAGTTACTTGATAGCGTTTTTAAATTTTCGCTCTAAATTTGTTCCTGTTTTATTAACACCTTCTTGTAGCTTTTCCATCCCCTGTTTCAGGCGCTTGGTATATACGGGACTAACATCTTGAACAAAATCCCGTCCCCCATCCCAGTGAGCGCAAAGAATAAAGCCTAAAAGTAGTCCTACAACGAAATAAATTCTTCTGATCATAAATGGATCTCCCTATGTTATAAAAGATAAGAGTAATTCTATGACAAGAGGATCACAAATGAAAAGAGTAACAGTACGTCACATTCTAGTAACCCATTCATATGAGGCAACTGATATTCTACGAAAGCTTGACGCCGGAGATAGTTTTGAACAACTTGCAAAAGACTTTTCAAGTTGCCCTTCTAATACAGACGGTGGAATGCTAGGCGAGTTTGGAAAAGGACAAATGGTCAAGGAGTTTGAAAAAGCGGCATTTTCACTCTTTCCAGGAATGGTTTCAGGTGTAGTTCGCACTCAGTTTGGTTACCACATTATAAAGCGAGAAAAGTAGTTAACTGG
>JAGLCH010000030.1 GCA_023146355.1 Bacteriovoracaceae bacterium
GAAAGAATGCTTAAAAATAAAGTCTAGCAAAAAAACGAACCCCTTCGCGAATCAATTTTGTGTCACCCACTTTGAACTTTTCTTTGAAGTAGGTGGCGCCAAGGTTCAAGAAATTCAGATCAAAATACGCTGTTCCTTCAACAAGAGTCCCATCCACTTCTTTTTTTGTTGTGTCTGTTTTGCTTTTGATAAAGGCCCTATACTCGCCACGAACCCCAAGGAAGCTTGCTAGCATTAAATTTAGCCGTGCCATGGCATATTCATTGGTGAAGTTTTCTTCGAAGGTGCTGTCTTTAACCTTAAAGGCACTTTTTCTCGCACCATAGCCAATAGAAAAGTTATTACTCTGCTCGTAATTACCTAGAATACGTAGGGTAACCTGTCCCTCTCCATAACTTGATTCAAGACCTGATTTTTCCACGCCACCTTCGACTCCCAAAAATGCAAGAAAGAGGCCCATCTTACCTCCAACTAATCCTGTGGATTGCCCAACCCCATTTTCTGCGAACTTAATGTCAGAAGTATAGTTTCCCTCTAGATATCCTTCAAAAATAGATGCAGGCCAATCTGAATTTAAGGCGAGCCATCTATCCATAGTGTCCATCTTTTTTTTAGTGGTCATCCACTCTGTAAGAGACCATCTACTTTGCTTTTTTTGTTCAGCTTTTTTGACTACGACAAGATAGATATCATCCTGCGCTATTACTGATATTGAGGATAATAGCAGACTGACTAAAAGAATCAGTTTTGACATGTTTTTCTCCATTTAATTATTTATTATTATTGTACAAAAGATATTTGTTTTCATGTCCCTATGTTTCTTTTGCCCAATTGTAGAAATTAGTTAAGTCATCTTGTCGGCCACCTGAGAGGTTAATTCTCTTCGATAGAATATCTGCTATAAGTGACATATGCTGCCGGCGTAACCCCTTAATATTAAAGAAGTATCCTCGAGTGCATACTGGTGGGCAATTTTATTCTAAAGGCCTGACTTCGATCAAGTCCTTTTTGCAATAGATCATCTATCATTGCCGACTATGGGAGAGGTATGTGGGAGTGCTGTCGCCCTCGTAAGTGTGAATTATTCCTTTAATCTATCCTTCAAAAAGTAGATGTTTAGGAGTATAAATTCTTGAATTTAATAAATTCCCCTAGTTTGGAGAGAAGATGAATATCATCGACCACAAGAAAATTGTTAGTGAGCTAAACGGTGAGGTCGATACCTCA
Organism: Bacteriovoracaceae bacterium; assembly: GCA_023146355.1. Classification (GTDB taxonomy): domain Bacteria; phylum Bdellovibrionota; class Bacteriovoracia; order Bacteriovoracales; family Bacteriovoracaceae; genus JAGLCH01. The sequence continues at coordinate 1,228 of JAGLCH010000030.1, forward strand.
AAAGAAACCATTAATGGCATCCTCGAAAAGGCCAGAAAACTCAATGGAATTAGTTACAGTGAAGTGCTTTCACTGATGATGACTGAAGACAAAGAGCTAGTTGACGGGATGATGAGTGCTGCCAATTACATCAAAAATGAAATTTATGGTAAACGAATGGTGCTTTTTGCTCCTCTTTATATCTCCAATCTTTGCATAAATGAGTGTACCTATTGTGCTTTCAAATGCTCAAATACATTACTTCACCGTCGTCAGTTATCCTTTGATGAAATCAAAAAAGAGACAGAAGAGGTTATTGGTCAGGGACATAAGCGTGTTCTTTTAGTTGGTGGTGAAGCTTATACCGGTGGAAAAGACCTCGACTATGTTATCGATTCAATTAAGGCAGTCTACTCAATTAATAAAAAGCACGGAAATATTAGACGTGTAAATGTAAATGTCGCACCACTTTCAGTCGAAGATTTTAAGCGTCTTAATGATGTCGGAATTGGAACCTATCAGTGCTTTCAAGAGACCTATCATCGTGAGACTTACGAAAATGTTCACATTGCAGGGCCAAAGTCAGATTATGATTATCGTCTTGAAGTAATGGATCGCGCTTATGAGGCAGGAATCAACGATTTTGGTATTGGTGTTCTTTTTGGTCTTTACGACTGGAAATATGAGATGCTGGCATTACTTCAACATATTCAGCACCTTGAAGGGAAATATGGAGTAGGACCACACACTGTTTCTGTTCCAAGAATGGAGCCGGCCCTTGGTTCTGATATTTCTAGCGATCCTCCAATGCCTGTTAGCGATGCCCACTTCATAAAGATTATCGCGATCTTACGAATGGCAGTTCCTTATACTGGTATTATTCTCTCTACGCGTGAGGACGAAGAAGTTCGTGCTAATTGTTTTGATCTTGGTGTTTCTCAAATTTCAGCAGGCAGTAAGACAAATCCAGGTGGATATGAAGATGATACTGACGATCGAAATACTGCTCTTGATGAGGGATCAGAAGCTCAGTTCTCCCTTGGGGACGATAGAAGCTTGCTAGAAGTAGTCAAGGATCTTGTTAAGCATGGTCATATTCCATCTTTCTGTACTGGTTGTTATCGAATGGGACGTGTCGGCAAGGACTTTATGGATCTGGCAAAACCTGGGCTTATAAAGGCACACTGTTTGCCAAATGCGATCTTTACCTTCGCTGAATATATTTATGATTTTGGAGATCAAGAACTTATTGATCTTGGTGAGTCACTGATTGAAACAATGATGGCAGATCTTCCAACAGATAAATTAAGAGTGAGTACTCGTCTTCACCTCAAAAAGGTTGTGGACGGATTTCGTGACATATACTTCTAACAGGAATTTAAATGAGAAAAGAGCGTGATTTTTTAGGCGAGTTTGAGGTTAAAGAAGACGCTCTCTACGGAGTCCACTCCATGAGAGCACGGAGTAACTTTCCAGACGAGTCGCCCTTTACTAAAGAGTGGTATTGCGCCATGGGTGCCGTTAAGCAGGCATGTTTTCAGACTTACCGTAGATTTGTAAAAAAGCTAGATGCTCGCTACCAGCTTGAAGAATTATCAATTCCAATTATTGAAGACGCTAAAATTGATGCATTGATTACTGCCGCTTCAGAAGTATATCGCGGTGAACACTTTGAGCACTTTATTGTTCCGGCAATTTCAGGTGGTGCTGGAACTAGTATCAATATGAATGTCAATGAGATCATTGCGAACCGCGCTTTGATTATTATGGGGCGCAAACCTGGGGACTATGATTTTATCGACCCCATTGAACACGCCAATATTTTCCAATCTACTAATGATGTTGTTCCCACCGCGCTGAAGGTCGCAATTATGAAGCTTCTGGGGGAACTAGAGGTAACGATAAATGCTGCTCGCTTTAAAATAGAAGAGTACGAGCGTAAATTTCGAGATACCCTTCGAATTGGTTATACTCAGATGCAGGAGGCCGTGCCCTCTAGTTATGGTAAATTGTTTGGAACTTACCAAGAGGCGCTAACACGTGACTGGTGGAGAGTTTCAAAATGCTTTGAACGGATCAAAGTCGTTAATTTAGGTGGCAGCGCTATAGGTACTGGGATCACTGTGCCAAAGTTTTTTATTTTTGGTGTTACTGATGAACTTAGAAATATTGTTGGCCTCCCAATAACAAAATCAGAAAATCTTGAAGATACCACATGTAATCTTGACGCATTTGTTGAGGTTCACGCCATTATGAAGTCTCATGCAGTAAATTTAGAAAAGATGGCATCAGATCTCAGAATGATTTCATCTGATATGTATGCCCATCGCCGCCTCAAAATTCCTGCTCGTCAGGTTGGAAGTTCTATTATGCCGGGGAAGATTAACCCCGTAATTCCGGAGTATATTATTTCTATGGCATCCAAGGTGTATGCCAACGATTCAATCATCTCATCACTTTCTGCCAGAGGAATGCTCGATCTTAATGCATATACTCCAATCATTGGGCACTCAATACTTGATAGTTTAAAACTCTTGATCGGCAGTAATAATACGATGCTTAAAAACCTATTAGAAGGAATTGAGCTTGATACAAATGTGTCTGACTCCCTTAGGGAGCAGTTTCATAGTTTTGCTTCTCTAAGTACCGCTCTTGTTCCATATGTCGGCTACAACAAGGCAGCAGAACTTGCAAAAGAAATGAAACGAAGTAGACGAACTATCTTTGAAGTTAATACTGAGATGAAACTCATACCCGAGTCTACTCTCAGAGACCTTATGAGGTCTACGAATCTATTAAGGCTTGGGTTTAAGTTCTCAGATATTGTCGATGAACTAGAGAAGGGAAAAGAAGATGCTTAAATCACAAATGCCCCATATTGGTATCTTTGGCCGTCGAAATGTAGGTAAGAGTTCATTCATTAATTCTCTGTCAAATCAAGATGTGGCCATTGTCTCTCATCACCCTGGCACCACTACTGATCCTGTTTCAAAGACAATGGAGATTTCAGGTTTAGGCCCTTCTGTAATTATTGATACCGCAGGGATCGATGATGTTGGTGAGCTTGGAGAGTTACGAGTTGAGAGTACAAAAAAAGTAATACGCCAAATTAATATGGCAATCCTAGTCTATACGGGTGAAGAGTTTGGTGAGTTTGAGCGAGGTCTGATTGAAGAGTTTACTCGCTTTAAAACTCCATACTTTGTAATTCACAGCAAGAGTGACTTAATGCCTATCGACCCTGAATTCAAAAAGGTATTGGCATCAGAGGTCTGTACCGACATTGTAGACTTCAGCAATGTTGATCGTCAGAATATAGAAAAAGTTGTGGCAACAATTAAAAAATCCCTCCCCGATTCTGTTTTCAATAATCCAACGATCCTAGGAGATTTAGTAAAGTACGGTGATGTAGTTCTTCTAGTGACTCCTATTGATGTCGAGGCGCCAAAGGGAAGAATTATTCAGCCACAGGTTCAAACTATTCGCGATGCACTTGATAATGACTGTATTATCATGATGGCGAAGGAGCGAGAGATCGATACCATTATAAGTAAGATGGGGATAAGGCCAAGTCTCGTTGTAACTGATAGTCAGGTGTTTTTAAAGGTTGATGCTGCCGTTCCTAAAGACATTCCTATGACGAGTTTTAGTATTTTATTTGCACGTCTTAAGGGGGATTTTGAGGCATTTGTAGAGGGAACGCGACATATTGGTAAACTTGTTGATGGGGATAAGATTCTTCTGCTTGAGTCTTGCTCTCATCATGTGTCTTGTGATGACATTGGGCGTGTTAAGATTCCCCGATGGCTTTCAAATTTTACAGGTAAAAAATTGGACTATGAAATTGTTTCTGGTCTCGCGAGCACACCAAGACCCATCGAAGAGTATTCCATGGTGATTCAGTGTGGTGGCTGCATGCTTACGCGAAAGCAAATTTTAAATAAAATTCACCCCGCTATAGAATTGGGAATTCCTGTTTCTAACTACGGTATGGCAATTAGTTACTGTCACGGTATTTTTGAGCGCTCTGTCGCTCCATTTGGTCACAGTGCAACTGATGAGGACGACCTCTTATGATTGATGAAGTAAAGTCGGCACTTGCTAGAATTGAAAGTGGTACAGTCTCTCTTAAAGATCTTACTTTCTTGCTTGGAGTCACTGACTCTGAAGAGGGAAAGCTTATAGAGTCCATGGCCTCGGACATTTGTGACCGTCACTACGGCAATAAGGTTTACCTTCGTGGCCTAATTGAAATATCTAATTACTGTCGTAAAAATTGTAACTACTGTGGCCTTCGAAAAGATAATCGAAATATAGGACGCTACCGTATTGATTCCAGCGAACTCTTTCAGACAATGAAAGATGCATATGATTATGGTTTTAAAACTCTTGTTATGCAGGGAGGTGAAGATCCCGGTTATGATGATGTTGTTATTGATGCCTTAAAGCGCGCAAGAACTGAACTTGGTGATGATTTTGCTGTAACTCTTTCTCTAGGGGAGAGAACTTTTGAGCAGTACAAAGCATTTAAAGATGCTGGTGCAAATCGTTTCCTTATGCGAATTGAAACCACTGATCCCGATATTTTCAATTGGCTCCATCCTGATGATTCATTAGATAAGAGAATTGCCTGTCTGAAGGAGCTTAAGAAACTTGATTTTGAAGTGGGGAGTGGAATTCTTTTTGGTCTTGAGAATCAGTCCTTAGAATCGATAGCGAAAGATTTACTTTTTTTAAAGGATCTTGGATGTCATATGGTTGGTGTGGGCCCATTTTGTCCACATGGCGATACTCCTATGAAGGAGCATCCAGCGGGAACAATAGAGATGTCTGTTCGACTTGTATCACTGATTAGAATACTTTTACCAAAATCTAATATTCCAGCAACTACAGCAATGGGAACGATTCATCCAGAGGGAAGAACACTTGCTTTAAAAGCAGGTGCAAACGTCCTTATGCCAAACTGTACTCCATTTAAATATAGAAAAAATTACGAGCTTTACAATGATAAGGTTGGAATCAGTTTTGATGATGAAGACGGCCCTGTTGCATCATCGAAAATTGCCGAAGATGCAGGTAAAGAGGCAAGCTATCTTCGAGGTAACTCCCTAGGAAAAGAAATCAGTTAATTCTTTAAAGAAAGCTCCACGAATCTCTGGGGTCTCGTTATACATTTCATGATACCCATGAGGAATCATTTTAAACTCAAGATCCTTTTCAACATTTTTAAAATACTTGGCAAGATTCTTATTTGTCACGAGCCGGTCATCTTCGCCGATAACACATTTGAAGTCGCATTTAATATCAAGTGGACGTGAAAAGACGTCTCTGAACTTAAGTCCAATCGATAGAAGAAGGTGTAAACTTGGATCGTTATTATTAAGTTTGTCTCCAACATATCTTTTACTGATTTCTGGGTCATGGGAGAGGTAGCGTGCATCCACAAAGAATTTTCCGCTTATATTTCTTACTCTCTTCATGATTTGTTTGACGATAATCACTGGGATATTGTCCCCCACAATGCCAAGCGGTCCTGGAGAGCCTGCAGGTGGAGCACTAAAAAAAGCTTTTACTGGATAGATATCCTTTGTTGCGTAGTCTTGGAGATAGCTTAGGTTGATGAGAGCGCCCATTGAGTGGGAGTAGAGTGAAAAATCTTCCATTCCCATTTTTGCTTTAAGATATATGATCACATCTTTTAGATCTTCCATGTACTGATCAAAATAATCAATATCTCCCCAGATCCCTTCACTTCTTCCGTGACCTCTGAGATCCCAGAAGAAAATATTGTATTTTTCTTCAAGGAGGTCTGCGATATAATTATGGCGATCAGCATACTCTGCAATGCCATGGGTAACAATGAGCCATTCTTTGGCACCAATATCGGCGTATCTACACCACAGTTTAATTCCATCGCGCATTGTAATTGAAGACTGAATGAATTCCATTTCCCTATGACCCCTTTAAATTAGTTAATTACTTCATTCTAGATTAATTATCTGTATTAATGAATTTTTTTTGCTTCTTTACAAAAAAGTTGCACGGTTGACTCAGGTTTAATCGGCAATTAAAATTATTATAAACCAAGAACCTGGAGAGTAGAGGATATGTATTGTCCCAAGTGTTTTGATTTATCACTATGTGTTTCAGAGAGTGGTGTTCTCCATATCTCTGTGAATGATATTCAGCGAGATACGGCCCAAGTTCTCTTTAATACCGGAAGAGAAACTAAGGAGAAGTTGGCCGAAAATATCCTAAAGACGATTGATGACTTTTTTTCTTGGTATGCCGGCCTTCAAAATCACGAACCCATACATTCTGTTCGTATCTTTACTCGTAGTTACCACTGTCAAAACGGTTGCACTTTACCTTCAAGTACACCGTTTGATGTTGTAGGGGTTCTTATTTCAAAAAAATGGTTGCTAGGCAGTATTCATCAGCTTGCTGACAAGTACGGCCTCGCAGTTAATTTGCCCCAGAATTTTTTAGATGAGTGATTCTAACTGGTGCCGGTGGATGCGAGTAGTAGAAATTCGCATAAACTGGATCAGGTGTTAGAGTGCTTGCATTATCTTTATGAAGCTTAACTAGAGCTGATATGAGTTCTTCGGAATTTGAGTATTCGGCAGCATAGTCATCAGCTTCGAACTCATGAACTCTAGAATGCCATGCTGAGATTGGCGTAACGAAGAACATATATACCGGAGCAATGAGAGAGAAGAGAATTAGGGCCATGTATGCAGATGGAGTACTTACTCCATGGGCGTGGTAGAAAACCTCTGAACTATAGGCCCAGCCAAGAACTGCAAATCCTACAAAACTCATAGTAAATAACATCGCCATTTTTTTTACAATGTGCTTTTTCTTAAAGTGTCCAAGCTCATGTGCTAATACTGCTTCAACTTCTCCAGCAGTAAGCTTTTCTAAAAGAGTATCAAAAAATACAATTCTTTTACTTTTTCCAAAGCCCGTGAAGTAGGCATTACCGTGGGCACTTCTTTTTGACGCATCCATCACAAAGAGGCCCTTACTAACAAAGTCACAGCGGTTTAAAAGTGCCAAGACTGTATCTTTAACTTCACCCTCTTCGAGTTCAGTAAACTTATTAAAGATTGGTGCGATAAAGCGGGGGTAGGCCCATGTGATAACTAGTTGGAAGGCAGTCAGAAATGCCCATGCCCAGATCCACCATGTGTTTCCAAGAGCACCCATAATCCATAAAATGGCAGCAAGTAAAGGGAGTCCAATAACTGCTCCAAGCACTATGCCTTTGATCATATCAATTACAAATGTTTTTCCCGTTGTCTTATTAAATCCGAAGCGCTCTTCTAAGAAGAAAGTGGTGTAGATCCCTTCTGGTAGTTCTAAGACCATCCCTACGAGAATATATAACCCATAAAAAATTAGACCGGTAACAATAGGGCCTTGCTCAAATGTACGGACAAAAGTATCAAGAACTTCTAGGCCTCCAAAAAAGATCCAGCCAACAAAGATAATCAAACCAAAGGTTCTAAATACTTTTCCCGTGATAATTTTAGCAATGGAGTAATCAGCTGCTTTTTGATGTTCTTCTAGAGTTACCTTTTCTGCAAAGAGCGCCGGTACCTCCGACCTATTTTCTCGAATGTGATCTCTATTGCGTTTTTCAAGCCATGCTTTAATCACGGTATTAATAACTAATAACGCAATGAGTAGATTTGTCAGTATGTAAGTATCTTTCATCTTGCCTCTTTTTGTTCGTACGTTTTACGAGTATAATTATTTCAAATAAGTAACAGGATGAAAATATGATTGTGAAAAGAATTTTAGCTCAAAATGGTCTTAACAACTTTTCCTATGTAATAAAGGGGCGAAATGGCCTTGTTATTTGCATTGATCCCGTGATGGAAGTAGAGCTTACAGAGGCAATTGATGAGTTCGGTGGGAAGGTCGATATCATCATTAACACTCACTCCCATGCCGATCACACCACGGGGAATCATGAGCTGGTGAAGAAATTTAACTGTCCCGTTTATGCACATGCCAAAGGACTACCAAGTATTTTCGGAAATGAAAAAATAGCGGTCAAAGATGGGGATGAAATCGACATTGATGGGGAAAATAAGCTCCTTATTCTTCATACTCCAGGCCATACAGACGATTCAATCTCTATTTTGCACTGTGAATTTGATAAAGAGGTGGCACTTTTTTGTGGAGATACCCTTTTTAATGCTGGAGTAGGGAACTGTAATTCAGGTGATCCTTCAGTTCTATTTAGCAGTATTCAAAAACTTAAGGACACTCTTTCTGAAGATGTAGTTATCTGCCCTGGGCACGATTATATGGATACCAACTTAAAGTTTTGCAACAGTATAGATAAAGAGAATGATCTCTATGAGAAACTCGTTGGTGAAGCAGAGTTAGTTGATTTTGGACTCGAAACTAAAATGAATTTATTCTTGCGTACCGACGAGCCTGAAGTTCAGGCCATGTTGCAAACGAGTGATTCAGAAATGGCATTCCTAAAGCTTAGAGAGTTGAGAAATAACTGGTAAACCTATAAGATACCCTAGATAATTTTGGAAACTCTAAACCAAGGAAGTAAGATGAGAATATTCACCCTATGTGTGATTCTATCGCTTATATCAAGTGCTGGAATGGCAGCATCTAAGAGACGTATTCAGGTTATGTCTTATAATGTCGAGAACCTTTTCGATACTCAAAAGGATGAGGGAAAGAATGACTGGACCTACCTTCCAAGCAATTTTAAGGGGAAGGCAAGTGAATGTGAAAAAATCAGAAGTCGTCGCTATCGTAAAGATTGTAAAAAGATTAACTGGACTGATAAAGCACTCAAGGTAAAGCTTTCTCAGATAAAAAAAGTAGTTGATGAAAATGAATACGGACGTCCTGAGATCCTAGGTCTTGTGGAAGTCGAAAATGGCAATGTTGTAGGAATGCTCGCCAAAAAGCTTGGTTACAAGTCATTTAAGGTTACAACAAGTCCAGATAAGCGTGGTGTAGATGTTGCGATGCTTTATAAAGAGTCAAAGAAGCTTAAGTTTTTAAGCTGGAAGGAGCATCTCGTTCCAGCAGACCCTAGTCATCCAACTAGAAACATTCTTGAAGTGACTTTCCTTCTTGATGGAAAGCACAAGTTAACAGCTTTTGTTAACCATTGGCCAAGTCAAGGTGGCCCTCCAATAGCTCGAGTAAAGGCAGCAAGAGTCCTTAAAGCTCGAATCGATGCGATTAGAAAGACAGATCCGAAACACCTATTTGTTGCAATGGGTGACTTCAATGTTATTCCCGGCGATGATCCGCATCCATTCCACGGAACACTTCTAAGTGACGGAATGCTAAAAGATGTGCGCTGGACCATGACTCGTGACAGAAAGATTAGTTACGATGTGAAAAATCGACTTGCTCCAGGAACATACTTTTTCTATTACGGTCAGAAGTGGAATAACCTCGACCATATATTTGTTTCAAAAAGTATGGTGAGTAAAAAGAGTAAGGTTCAGGCCGATCTTGAGAGTTTCAATATCTTGGCCCCAGAGTTTGCAACAAAAACTGCGACTTGGGATGGACGTTATTATATGAGCGAAGTTGAAATGAAGAAGGTTCCTTGGTCTTATAATCACGCTACCACGAAGAAATCTAAAGCTGGTTTCTCAGATCATTTCCCAATCACTGTTGAAATAAAATTTTAATGTCAATGTGACATTTTTCTTGTGGGCCCTCCTTGTGAGGGCCTCTCTTTTTATGTACCATTTAGTTCCCCTAAACATTACGGAGTACCTAAGTGGATTACAAGCAAGCGATGAGCGACCTGGAATGGTTACGCTCGAGCATCATCGGAAGAAATATCCTTTTCAACACCCCATTTGGAAAAAGACCATTAGTCTACGCAGACTATACTGCTAGTGGACGTGGAATTGATTTCATTGAAGATTATGTTAAATATCTTTTAAACTATTACGCCAATTCTCATACGGATGACGACTTTACAGGAAAGGCCGCTACAAACCTTCTTCATGAAGCATCTGATCGGGTTAAGAAGTTCGTCAATGCTGGAGAAAGCGGAAAGCTTATTTTTACTGGTTCCGGTGCCACTGGAGCAGTTACCAAGCTTCAGCAAATTTTGGGAGTATTTCTCCCTCAGGTTACAGGGCTCAACTTAAAGTCATTTATGGAGTGCAAAAAAATAACTCCGCCGGTGGTTTTTGTAGGTCCCTATGAGCATCACTCTAATGAAATTATGTGGCGACAGGGGCTCTGTGAAGTGGTTGAGATCCCTCTTAATGACAAAGGGGTACTTTGTCTTGAGTCACTTGAAAAAATTATCTCTGACCCTATTTATAAAGACAGAAAAAAGATTGGATCTTTTTCTGCGGGGAGTAATGTCTCGGGGATCACAACGAAAGTTTATGATGTTGCGAGAATTATGCATAAGCACGATGGAATCGTCTGCTTTGACTTCGCTGCGAGTGCTCCTTATGTTGAAATCAATATGAATAAAGACTCTGAGAGTTATTTCGATGCTGTCTTTTTCTCCCCCCATAAGTTTTTAGGTGGACCTGGTTCAAGTGGCGTACTTGTATTTAATCAGAATATCTACCGCACTGAAGTTCCTCCCACTGTAGCTGGAGGGGGAACAGTTGATTTTGTAACTTATGATAAAGAAGTTTATTGTCAGGATATTGAAACTCGTGAAACTCCGGGCACACCGGGGATTCTTCAGGGAATCCGTACCTCCCTTGCCATGCAATTAAAAGAGCGAGTAGGGGTTGAGACTATTGAGGCAATTGAGCATGGATTATACGGTGAATTTTTAGAGCGCTTTAAATCTAGGAAAGACCTCACTATTTACGGCCCTGCTGACCCTGCGGGAAAGATAAATATTGTTGCATTTAACATTATACATAAGGATAGAATTTTACATCCTAAGTTTGTCACTAAGCTGATGAATGATCTTTTTGGAATTCAAACTAGAGCGGGCTGTTCATGCGCCGGCCCTTATGGTCATACTCTTTTATCAATTGGAAAAGAACTTTCTGATCAATACGTTGATACAATACAGAAGCTAAAAATTTACGGTATGAAGCCAGGATGGGTGAGACTCAATCTTCATTGGGCCTTTTCTGCTGATGAGTTTAACTACATCATGGATGCTCTTGAATTTTGTTTTAATCATGCTCATAAGTTTCTTTCACTTTACCGCTTTGATTTAAATAGCGGAGAGTGGACTCACCAGTGTGATGCTAAAAATCTCAATCCTGTTGATTTAGATATGGACTCTGTTATCGGAGGAATGACACCTCTCCGTTGTTCCGACTGTACTGAACCACAAATGTACCGTGAGATGATGGAGCGTGCTAATGGAGCACTAGAGCACCTTAGAGGTGAGATGGAATATGTTCTTTATGATGATGAAATAGAGGAGCTGATGTTCTTTTATACTCCCAAAAAATTGGCCTAAATTTTATAAAAAAGGGGAGACAATTGTCTCCCCCCTTGTTCTACTTATAACAAGTATCATTAATTTAAAATTAGGAGGAAAAGTGAAAGTTTTTTTATTACTGACAATTCTGTTGGTTTCTTCTTATG
>JAGLCH010000300.1 GCA_023146355.1 Bacteriovoracaceae bacterium
CATCACTATCGTCGCCACCTATAACGTCATCATTTGTATCAGTAATCAAGTCATCGTCATTGGTACCCCCTAATGGGGTAAAGTCATCGTTTTTTGTACACCATTTGTACTGTGTTATTGAGCATGAATCGGGAGTAAGCTGCTGTGCCTCAGCACAAATAGATGAACTATGAGTTTGGCCACATGTTGCAACCTTTTTTATCGTTCCTTTTAAAGTAATTGCTTGAAATAAATCCCCTATAGTTTTTTCGGTTTTATGCGTAAAGTTTTTCCTGAGCCAGATCTTATTTAATGTTGCTTTTGAAATGTGTGAGAGTCCACTATTTAGCGTTCCATCAGGTTGAGGAACAGATGCAAACATAATTGAACTTGGTATCCACATTCCTTTTGTAACATCAATATCGGCATCATCGTCGTCTTCGTCATCAATAATCTCACCACCAATAAGATCAAGAAAGTCCCCTGCAGATATGAAACGTGGTTGTACAGGTGCAGAAAACATTCCGCCTGCCATTGAGAAATTCATTTCAAGGGAAACATAATACCTAAGCTGGGCCGTAAATGGGCGATATGTACCCATTCCTGGCGAGACTGTTGACTTATATGCGCCAAAGATTTCAAAGTTGATATCATTCTTTGAAACTCTATGCTCGAGTGGATTACTTCCAATTTTAAGGTCGACCTTATCAAATTTTGAATAGCTATCCGTCATATGAACAAATCCAAATTTGAGCGGGGAGTTATTTATATATGGAATTTTCAGAAGTTGATCTGGTCTATTTGTAGCATGAGATTTCCCAAGAATAGGATCTGGTGCTCCAGGATTATTATAAACCAACAAGGATTCTCGAGCACCTTTAGTTGTGTGAATAAATGAGCTGAGATCAACATTATTAAGTACGGCATTTAAAGTTGCGACATGATCCCCGGAGGATTCAATGATATGAGTTAGTCTTAATTTATAGTTTTGCTGCAGAGAGATAGTGCCAATATCGATTATATTCTTAGGGGAGTTAATGAGATCAATTGTCGATATAAGCTTATTGTTAATTTTTAGATCGTAAAAACTATTGCTCTTCATATTGAAGGACCCAAATTTACCACCATTATTTGTCAGAGACCAAAAAGTATCATTTGGGTCATTAATATTTACAAGCTCAATAGCAATATCTTTTAATGGACGGCCACTCTTGTCTGCGAGCCTACCTATAATGTCTTTGACACAGCTAAATTCAACTTCTTCTTCCAGGATAAGAGTTTCTTTTTTTATAGTTCCATATTCAGTGTAGTAAATTTTGAAGGTTTCTTTTTCAAACTCTTTTCCCTCTTCACATCTGAAAACTTTATAGTTTAAAAGAGAGTCACTTAAAGATGCCTGAGAACCTGATATTTTAAACTTCTTGAATTTATTGCCGTTAAAGTCAGAGAGTTCACCTTTTTCTACCTCGACACGAAACTGATAGAGTTCATTAGTTTGATTATTACCAACGAGTTTTTTTAGTAATTCACCATTTATTAATTCAAACTTATCAATTGAAAAAAATGCTGATTCTTTCCCATCAGCAACTAGCTTATCAACATTATCTGGCCATACTAAGTTCATATCGGCATCAACAATAGTCGTTAGTTTATTGTAATTGTTCCCCGTGAGTTCTTTCATTGGTGGGATTTTTTTTAGTAAATCTTCCAGCTGAAGTTTTGAAATACTCTCAAAGTCTTCGATTGTTGCCGGAAATGAGCCTACAAAATCATATGAATCTGTAGAGAACATTTTATCATCAATTAGCCTTCCATCTTGAGCATCTTCTAGTTTTACTCGGTAGTTAAAAGAAAATGAATAATAAAGCTGTTCATTATCTTGAATCGTACCATCGTCTTGAACATTGTCCTCTACCATTACCTCAACAAGCTCTACAGATAACCTATAATTCACATCGCTTTCATACTCTTTAACAAGATTGACTGGTGATTTCAAAGAGTAAGCTTTAGCAAACTTACTAATAAATAAGTTTTTAGGAAGTCCATTTAGGTAGTTTATAGTAAGGCCTGCCATTGCATACTTCAAATATTCTGGCCCTTCATCAGGAGTATGAATATGTTCATCAATATCAGTACCGTCGCTAGGAGTTTGTCCATCGCTAGGAGTTTGAGCATTGTTTTTTAAAGTAAGAGTAGGAACACGGGCATTATCATTGTTATCTTGAGCGTTAGTGCCCGGCATTTGGAACAAGTTGGGTTTAGTACTAAATTGATCGAAGTGAATATTTGGAATATTTGTTTTTGTCGGAAATGAGTGATCAGAAGCATATAAGCCTGAATTTAATAAACAAACAGCTATGCTACATATAAGCAAAGTAATAGTTCTCATTGAAAAACTCCATCGAACAAAGTGATTTAAATTTTTTATATGGTATGTGTCCTTCCACAATGGTAAAGCCTCAAAGAATCAATACTCAATTTATGAAATATTAAACACGCCTCATCAGAAAATACTCTTTTCCATTTTTCATGATGCTCGACTAATCGGACAGTGTCGTCTGCTTCAAGCCCGAGCCCTACTTTATCAAATTTTTCTAATCTTTCTTCTATTGAAAATACTCATACATTTCAAATCCTGAATTCAAATAATAAGTGCAACTTTCTTAGCACCTGCGTAAAGACGAGTTCGTGGGATAACCAGTAAACTTTTTATTACCCGCTCTGAGTAACGGTCTTAGCTACTCTACAGACAGAATAGAGCTCCCAGAACAATTACTCCGGCACCCATAGAGATCAACAGAGGCTTTAAACGTTTTTTTACCCGTAGGGACATAAAAAAGCCACTGAGAACTATAAGCATAAGACCAAAACCTAATATCTTTTGGAAATGATTAAGCAACCTAGGTCCATGGCCTTTGTGAACCTCAATAATTTTCAAGAGAAAGTTTGGTTGATTTTTATAAAGATTAAATTTTCCATCTGAGATTTTCTTAAAGTTATAATATGTTCTAGTTGTTGGACGAGTTTGTATACTACTTCCACGATCCTTTAGGTATTCAAAGGTGTAGCTTGAATCAATGGACTTTAATATAGTAGAAACTTGCTCTTTTTTATTGCTAGAAGTAACGATTACATTCTCTTTAATTAAGGTGCTTTCAACTTCTCCCTTATTACCAAAAAGATAGAAGGTTCCAGTAGTAGCAATCAAAAGTAAAAATGGAGCAAAAAAGATTGATAGATAAAAGTGGATATTGAATATTGTTTGTCTCTTCATAGTTTGATGCCTTGCTAAAAGTTTTTGCACATATTTCACTTTAATATAACTACATATGAGAAATATCTGCAACTTTTAAAAAGATGCTAGAGATGGTCTGCTCATAGCAATATGAAAGCTAATTCCGCGCCAACCACAAAACAGCCTAAAAACAACCGTATCTCAAAGTTTTAACGGTGTTCACCTCTATTGTGCGCCCAGAAGCTTCTCTTAAGTTTATGCTTATTATATTCATCAGGGCTCCCAAAGCACTCAATAGTAAAGTCAAGATCACCTGTTGTTCGAGAAAATTCTGATGCCCATCCTTCAACTTTATAAAAGTCCAGTAGGCTTGCACCAATCAAGAAAGTATCTGAGCGAATATCTTTAATGGCATCAATAAGACCGGGAAGGGAATACTCAAAATTGCCCTTCAATGTTTCTATCGTGTCTTTACGGGTCTTCTCTGTTGGCAGTGGATTGAGCTGGCCCAGTCAGGTGCGCGAGATTCTGGAAGTGGTGCACTTTTATTCCAATAGCCTTTTACTGTATTTCGGTGAATC
>JAGLCH010000301.1 GCA_023146355.1 Bacteriovoracaceae bacterium
TACCGTTATGACCAATCAAGATAGAAGAAGTTATCAGAAGATTATCACTAAGGAGTGCAAGGTTTTAAAGTCTCTCAGAAAGGAGAGGGAAATTTCACAGGATAAGGCATCAGCTTTGTGTGGTTACTCAAGGCCTGCTATTGGCCATATTGAGAATGGGAGGATTGAGCTAGATCGAGAGAGGATTGAGCACATTGTGCAGTCGTACGGGTTTGAGATGGGTAGGTTTATTGAGGCACTTAAGATGGATGAGCAGAGGGATGAGGTAGTTGAGCTGTGTCTTGAAAGGATTAAAGAGCTCAACGGTAGCAAGCTAGAGATAGTGAAAAACTTTTTAGCTACTTTTTAGTGAAATAGTTTACTTGAAGGAAATTTATCACACGGCAACACTAATATGATAAGGCCAAATCTTTTGCCCATTGTTGAAATAGGCTGTAATTTTAGCTACTTATTTAAACATTGCTGCTTTCTAGATTATCGCCATATCTACTAATATTTTTTGTCAAAATACCGATTAGCAAAAAAGACTACAATTAATAAGGATATAGAATGATCAAGAATATAGAATCCGTCCGTAAAGTATTTGGCTATAGCGATGAAGATGAGGTCATCTTAGATGACTATGAAATGTTTGATCCAGGCGAAGAGCGTGAATACCAAACTGAGCTAAAGGATGCCATTGTCGAATATGTGGATGACGCTATCAGCGGAACGATTGTTGTTGCTACAGGTGGTGGTAAAACAAGAATCGCTAATGATTCAATAAACGAACTACTTGATGAAGATGAGGATGCACGAATATTATGGATAACGAAAGACTGGAGATTGCTGTCCCAGGCAAGTAATGATTTCTCAAGTCGCTACGATTATCCTGTCTCACGCATAGGGGGGGGCAATGAAGCTATTTCAGGACTTCCTGACGACCGCTTTGAAGATAGTGAGACTGACGATAACTGGAATGGACGCATTGTTTATACTACGATCCATACATTCAGTAGAGACCATAGCTTCTTCAAAAAGAATGTTCAGTTCTTTTCGGCAATATTTATCGATGAGGTTCACTGGGGTGTAACTGGTGATATGTATAAGGACCTCAGAAAGATTTTCAAGAAGACAGAAATTCCTATTATTGGACTAACCGCAACACCTTCTGAAGTAAATGATGATATTATTGGTGAACCAATTACCTTCCGGTATCTTATAAAAGAAGGTTTTTTAGCTAAGCCAAAGTTTCACCATGACGATGATACGGTTACAGAGTGGGATTTTGTACTTAAGAACAATATCATCACTCCTGATAGCTATAATGAACTTGCTCAAGATGAAGAGAGAAATGAGTTTATTGTCGAAAAGTTTCTTTCTACCGATGAGTGGGGAAAGACATTGTTGTTTGCAATCAATGTTTACCATGCTGAAGCACTGCTTGAAGAGTTTAGCATAAATGGTATCGATGCCGAGTCAATCCACTCGCAAAAGACCTCTGAAGAGAATGAAAGAATATTACAGGAATTTAGGGATGGTGATATCTCTGTTCTGATCAACGTTCAAATGGCCACAACGGGGATCGATATTCCTGATATTGACTCTATTTTTATATGTAGACCCACTAATAGTCGTACTCTTTATACTCAAATGGTTGGAAGAGGCTCAAGAATAACAGACGAAAAAGACACCTTTAATCTTGTTGAGTTTACAACAAACTCTTCAAAGTACGGAGATGTACTTATAAGTGGGGAAACCTTCTTCGACATTAGTAATGGAAGTGGATCTAGGGATCAAAACTCGCCTGTTGTGACTCGCTTTAAGGGGGCTCAGGTTAAGTATACTCCTGCTAACACAGATAAGTTTAAGAGAGTTCAGCTAGGCGCATCTTCTTATAGTGTTAACCGCAATCAGTCATTTGGTATTGAGCTCGAGTTAACTACTACATCTTCTGATGTGCTAGATGACTACTTGTTAGATGAGGATATGTGGACTGAAAAGGCAAAAGAAATTGAAGAAATTGTAGACCTATATTTAGTTGATGAAAGCGACTATTACTGTATGGCGGAAGAGTATCAAGAACATAACCCAGACCTCGACTATAAAAACTTTTCAGTCGTGTATGATGGCTCCTGTGGGTGGGAAATCGTATCACCTGTTCTTGATCCAGATAGTGGTGGGCTAGAGGCCTTGTATTCTTTCTTAACTGAGGATGAAGAGGGGGTTACATTACAGTCGAGACTAAAAGAAATCGGTATTGGGGTGAACTATTCTACAGGGTTTCATCTTCATTTAGGATACAAGCTTCCCGAGGGATCAAAACTTGAAAACCTCCTTTCAAATTTAATATTTCTAGAGCCCTATATCTCTCAACTATTACCTAAATCTAGAGTTATGGATTATGACCCCGAGGATAATAGTTACAATCACAATAGTCCTAATAGTTACTGTCTCCCTCTTCACCCATTTCTGACAAGTGAGGTTATTGATGAGATTTATGACTATAGTGATCTCGCTGACTGTTTCGACTCTGCAATTGACTACCAGCCTAAGTATTTCGGGTATAACTTTTCTAACTTGATTGAAGAGGGAGATATTAAGACTTTTGAGGTTAGGTTTCACTCGGGAACTCTTAACGAGAAGAAAGTTTTAAGCTGGGTTAGTCTATGGATGATTCTACTTGAGCGTGCCAAGCACCTAAAAGTTTACGAGGAGTTTGAGGATATCCCAAAGCTTAGAGGCGAAACCTTTGCTCCCATGAAGCATCACGCTAGTAGTTTCAACACAATCATGACAAAGTTTATACCACCTTCACACACCGAGCTACATGGCTATATTGCGCAGCGTGTTGCAGACCTTAAGGGGCAGTGGAAGTAGGTCGTATTAAAATATGATTATTGAGGAGTTCAACTAGCACTCCTCTGATATTTTCTCAGCAATTCACGGTTAAATAATAA
>JAGLCH010000302.1 GCA_023146355.1 Bacteriovoracaceae bacterium
ATCAAATATTTCATAACGGCCTCCGCCCACATTGTGCCATGGAGTAGAAAAAGGTGCAATTTAGCAAACGTCATAAACACCTGTATTATCAAAGAAAAGAGGATGCTCGGCGCATTATTCTCTAAATGCTCCTTTTTTTTCCTGAACATTAAGCTAGACAGACCTTATAGCAATCATTAGCATAACCTTAAATTACAATTTAATTAGAGGTACCTTCATGAAAAGCTTAATCTTATCTTTGACCCTACTTCTCTCCCTTAATGCACTTAGTGCGCTACACTTTCAATCAAACCAAAACCACCTTGATCCCAACTGTCCTTCTTGGAATGAAGATAGATTCTCACGTGTTGAGAGCTGGTTTACTGTTGGTGTGATCAATTCAATTAAAGTTGGTTACAACTATGAAGTTCCTATTACTAGAAAGCAGGTTGATGCAATTTGGTGTGCTGCAGTTCCTGCACATGTAGTTAATAGTAAACTATGTAAGGGAATTGTCGATTTAACAACAGATCGCCCTTTCGCAAAGTACGCTGGCAAGAGGCCAAACCAAGCAGCTTTATTTCCTCAGTTTGACGATTTAGAACAGCAACTCACTGCCTATTTAGACTACTCGGTTAAGTCTCTCAAAAGAGAACAAATCTCACACCCAAATATTGGAATTGTTCTAGAAATGCTATCTCGTTACTACCTTCAAGAGTTGACTTCAGAGTACCCTAAAGAGCTCTACGTTATTACAGGTGGAATTGAGTACAAAAAAAATCCAAAGACAAATGTTATAGGAGAACTCGATATTGTTGTTTACGATCGCTACAGCTGCCAAGTTGTTGCTATTGGTGAATCAAAAGCATCAAGTGTTAAGTCTAATAGTAGGAGTCTTAGAAAGGCCAAGGCACAATTAAGGCGCTTTCAAGATAACTTAAACTAGAGATAGTTTACTTTAAAAGGTTTGCGAGGCGGAATCCCCTTAAAATGATACACTGGGCGCCCAAACATGAGGGCGCCTACTATTTTTCCCGTTTCTGAAATGTTCAAATAACTTTTTATTGCAGAGCTATCCGCTTCGGCCATAAAAAAACCTGCCCAACAAGTTCCAATTGAGTCTCCATTTAATGCTAGGTCTAAATGAGTAATAGCGATTATAGGATCAATAATAGGCTGAGTTGTCCCCTCCTCTTGCCATACAATCGCCAAATGAGGGGCCTCTCGAAAGATTAAATCTTTCCCACCATCCCAGGCCTTAACCATGCCCTGCATTTTATCTTTTGATTTAAAAGAGTTAATCACTAATTGACCTATTTCTTTAATTTTTTCTGCTCCACTGACAATAGTGAACTGAACAGCACGTTCATTTTTTGCTGTCGGCGCCCACTGGGAAAGTTCAATGGCCTTTTCAATTTTATAATTTTCAACGGGTTCTTTTTTGTATTTTCGAATAGAGCGACGGGACTTAATAACTTTTTCGAGCTGCCCCATACTTTCAGGAGAGCATTTTTCATAGTGCAAGGAATCAGAGGTAAATTGAAGAGCATTGTGAGGGCAAATTGCCTGACAATGTCCACACTCCAAGCAAAGATCTCGCCTGTCATCCTTCATAAAAGGATATCCCTCTTCATATATTCCAATACAGCGAACGGTACATACATTGGCACAAAGTCCACCCTTATGGCATGATTCATATTTAACAACTATATTTTTCATTGGCCCTCATTTTGATTAGAAAA
>JAGLCH010000303.1 GCA_023146355.1 Bacteriovoracaceae bacterium
ACTGCCATTACCGCCATGCCCATCACTAGTCCCCATATAGACCAGTGGTGCTCACCATACTCTTGTGCTGCAGGCAAAAGTTCATCAAGTGAGATATAAACCATAATTCCTGCGACTGAAGAAAATATCATACCAAACACGACATCATTCATAAATGACTTCACAATAAAGAAGCCTATTAGTGCGCCAAGCGGTTCGGCAAGACCAGAAAGAGAAGAATAGATAAATGCTTTTTTTCTACTACCTGTCGCCTGATAAATTGGAATAGAAACTGAAATCCCCTCGGGAATATTATGAATTGCAATGGCAACAGCAATAGGTATTCCTAACTCAGGACGCTGAAGAGCGGCCATAAAAGTAGCAAGTCCTTCTGGAAAGTTATGGATAAAGATGGCAGCACCAATGAAAAGTCCCATTCTAAGAAACTTCTTCCGTGCGACCTTGTCCATCATTTTATGGTCATCTACCGAGCGAATCTCATGGGGATTTTCAGCGCCTGGAACCAAAAAATCAATCAAAGCAATAACAGCAACACCACCAAAAAATCCACCGATTGTGGCCCAATGGCCAAGTTGAGGGCCCAGTGCTATTACAAGGCTTTCCTTCGCTTTAACAAAAATTTCAACTAGTGAAACATAAATCATAACCCCTGCTGAAAACCCTAGGGAAACAGAAAGAAATTTGCGCGATGTTTTTTTTGCAAGAAGCGCAATCAAACTTCCAATTGAGGTTGAAAAACCAGCAAAGCATGTAAGTCCAAATGCATACCAAAAATTATCTAAATTCATTAGTTCTCCTAAAGGATTCTCCAAAGAGCAAGCCACAGTGGTAGCATAAATAGACAAACCACGTAGCTAAGAAACATTAGACTACCAACCGCTTTCTCATGTCCTCCATACTTGCGGGTCTGAATAACAAGTGCCGTAGCAGGCGCTGCTGCCGCTTCAATGACTAAGAAGTCGGCCATAAGTGGATTAACCTCTTTCATCTTAAAGTAGTAAAGTAGGCCAATCATCACGCCAGGAATTATTGCAAAGCGAGTAAATAGCATTTTCAGGCAGTCAGATAACTTTGGCAGTCCATTTAAATAGGAACTTCCCAAAGTTGCTCCGAGAATAAATGTTGCCACAGGAACAGTTGCAGACCCCAGCAATTCCATTGGCCCCATAAGAATTTGGGGAAGAAAGCGGTCTAAACCACTAAAAACAAAAAATATCGCCAGCAAATTGGCAATGAGAGGAGGAGTAATAAACTGCTTGAGCTTCATCTGTGAAGTGTTAGTAACTAAAACCTTACCTACACTCCACAAATAGGGATTCAAAAATAGTGCCATTAAAAATACATAGAGGGCAAATTGATCAAATTGATTTGGATAGATAATCTTTCCAATAGGAAGAACAAAGAAAGTGCAATTTTGAAATGCAGACAGAGCTAAAAGAAAGCCCTTTTCAGTGGTCTTCCCATATAAAACTTTGGCAACAATAATCCCAAAGGTCACCATAAGTATTCCAATGAGAGGAAGGCTCCACCACATTGCAGTTTGATCTGGCCGAAACCCGTTAACAATTTTAGTAAAGCTAAGAGCAGGTAGTAAAACCACAACTGTTAGCTGGGATAATCCAGCAATTTGATCAGAACTGATCACTTTCTTTCGCAAAAGAAGTGCTGCAATTCCCATAACTATAAAGATTTGAGAAATCGCAGAAAACATAGAACCAAATGTAATAAAAAATATACTACTCATATACTATGAGTATGCTCCAAAATTCCTCAAATAAGAATAAAAACAGGAGCTGAATTCAGTATGTAATCTTTTCAAGAATAAGACACCAGTCTCATAACCCGCTATATAGTAAAAATAAACTTAATATGGGGGGAAATATGATACGAAAATTACTATTTACTGCAGTAACATTACTGCTAAGTGCACAGTCTTTTGCTGTTGCTGATTATGCGCACAGTGATCGAAAACTTGAAGAATTAGGACTCACGCCGGTATTAGGGGCAGAAGCTGGGACTTCACTTCTTCCACAACTACAGTGGTCAAAGAAAAAGACTGAGACCCAACTAGAAGTAGAGCCAGAAGACTATGTAGATATGGCAAAAGTAGTCATTATTGTAGACAAAGCAGAAAAGGGAACCTCTGATACTGCACAAACACTTTCTTTATACCTAGCAGGTGAAAAACTTTATACCTTTCCTGTCTCTACAGGAAAAGAGACTAAAGTGTGGAGTTCATCCGGAAAAAGATATAGAGCAACAACACCAATTGGATTCTTTAGACCAACAACAATTTTTAAGGAATACTACTCATACACATGGGCCGGAGCGCCAATGCCTAATGCCGTATTCTTTAGTGGTGGAACTGCACTTCACGCAACGACTCCGAATCACTTTGACGAGATTGGTGAGAGAGACTCAGGCGGATGTGTTCGTATGATGCCAGAGGCAGCTAAAATCGTGAATGAGACAATTCTTAGTACTGGACTTCCGATTTGGAGACTTGAAGATCAACCTATAAAAGTCAAATCAAAAATACTATTCATGACTATTAAGAAATTCGAAGTTATTCGTAAACAAGTTATAGGCAATACAATTCCAGTTGCTAAGGTTGATCGCTTTAGTGGGGAATTACTTGAAGAAACTACTGATTCTGTAGATGCAATCATTGTGATTACTGATAGATCAAAATAGGCATACAGTTTAATTCAATATTTCCGAAGAGATAGGCATGACTAAGAAGAATATGATCGCCTATCTCTTATGCGTTACCTACAATATTATTTTTTGCGCCCATTACTATTTTGCAAAGATAGTAATGACGTCAGGGGTAAATCCCCTGGCGCTTTCAGCAGCTAGAGGCATCATAGGAGGTATATTCCTCCTTCTTATCTATCGGGATTTTTTTAAGCACCTAAATTTAAAGTTAGTCGGAATAATTCTAGTTATCGCTTTTTTTGGTTTTTTTCTCAATCAGTTCTTTTTTCTTCAAGGGGTAAAGTTAACTTCTCCCCTCAATGCTTCCATTATTATCAATACTATTCCGATTGTTACGACTTTATTCGCCATCATTTTCATGGTGGAAAAGTATCACATTAAAAAGATAATTGGACCTATGATTGGTTTTGTCTCAGTAATCCTTCTGTCTGGCCTTAACAATAATTTCAGTTTTGGGTCCGGGTCATTAGGAGACTTATATATTTTCCTTAACGTATTTTTTTACTCCATTTCTGTAGTCATCGCAAAAAGAATGATGAACGAAGAAGTCCCTTACTATGTCATTCCTATTGGCGTCCTCCTATTCGGAGGCCTAATGCATTTAGTTGCCGGCCATAGCTATGCGTACACTCTCAGCGATTTTGCTTTTGCATCTACAATAAACATGATGATTCTAAGCTATCAAATCATCATCTCAACTGCTGTTGTATACTTACTAATTTTTGTAACACTAAGAATGCTAAGCCCATCTAAAAGCATGATTTTTGCATACATTCAGCCAATAGTTATTGTATTAATAGATCTAGTTTTTTTATCGAAAACACCTTCCCTAGTAGTCCTTCCCATTTTCTTAGGAATTATCTTCAGTGGATATTTGGTGGTTTCAGCAAAAGAGTAATCGGGGGAGCTCATAAAATGTGAGCTGAGAGGCCTTATCGCGACCCTTCGAACTTGTCTGGATAATTCCAGAAAAGGAGAACTAATGACTTTCAAAAGCGTAATTGATTTTAAAGAGATAATGACCTCACTTGACTGGACAATTTTTGCTCTTGTCTTTGTGGTAACTCTTGGATCAGTAGTTTATGGAAACATACTTAAAGCAAAAGATAAAAAGCTACAGCAAGATGAAGAAGCATCATTTCTAGATTTACTGCTCATGGGCAGGCAACTTACTCTTCCAATGTTTGTAGCAACACTCGTTGCCACCTGGTATGGCGGAATCTTCGGAGTAACCAAGATTGCCTTTGAGCAAGGGGTCTTTAACTTCGTAACACAAGGAGTATTTTGGTATATCTCCTACGTCATCTTCGCACTTTTCATTACAGATCGCGTTGCAAAATATAAAGCAGTAACCCTGCCAGATCTTATAGAGAAAATGTTTGGGCCAAAATCAGCTAAGCTAACCGCAGTCTTCAATTTCTTTAATGTACTTCCAATCGCCTATGTCATCAGCCTTGGTCTTTTTATTCAAACATTTTTTGGTGGTTCTCAACTACTTTGTATGCTTCTGGGTGTAGCAGTAGTTATAACCTATACCCTCTACGGCGGGTTTAGAGCAGTTGTCTTTTCAGACCTAATCCAGTTTTTTGTTATGTGTTCTGGTGTTGCCCTTGTTCTATTTTTCTCAGTATCCACATTTGGAGGGCCTGAATTCCTACGACTGAATCTTCCAGAGCAACACTTTTCCCTTACTGGTGGAGAGAGTATCGCCACTACTTTAGTTTGGGGATTCATTGCTCTATCGACTCTAATTGATCCAAACTTCTACCAAAGAGTATTTGCAGCAAAAAGTACAAAAGTAGCAAAGAGAGGAATCTATATTTCAACAGGAATTTGGATCATCTTTGATATATGCACTACCGCAGGGGCAATGTACGCTCGGGCAGTAATTCCAGATACTGCTTCGGATAAGGCCTACTTAGTCTACGCGCTACAGATACTACCTGATGGCGTTAAAGGTTTTGTACTTGCAGGCATTCTCGCAACAATACTATCAACAATAGACTCATACCTTTTCATTGCAGGAACAACCGTTTCATATGATTTGCTGCCAAAAAAATATCAGAGGAAAGTCTCATTTCACCACTTAGGCATTATCATCGTAGGATTTATTGCGGTATTAATGGGAGTTTTATTCGAAGGAAATATTAAGGCAGTTTGGAAAACATTAGGGAGTTATTCTGCGGCGTGCTTGCTGCTTCCAGTTCTTTATGGATACATCTTCCCCGGAAAGATTAAAGATATGCAATTCGTTTTCTCAAGCATCCTAGGTGTTATAAGTGTAAGTGTTTGGAGATATATACCAAGGTCGGGCCTTTGGGCCAATATTGATGAACTATATATAGGAATTCTTGCCACCTCCATGGGACTAGCTTTATTTCCAATTTTTGCTAAACTAAAAACGATGAGAAAAGAGATATGACCAAAAAAATCATAGAAACAGATAGTGCCCCTAAAGCAGTAGGAACTTACTCTCAGGGAGTAAAGTACGGTGATACCTACTATTTTTCAGGCATACTAGGGATAGATCCAAGAACCTCCCTACTGAAGGAAAACCTTCAAGAACAACTATTACAGATAATGACAAATATAGATCAAATACTTAAGTCTCAAAAACTTTCCAGAGAGAACATTATCAAGACAACAATCTTCATGACTGATCTAGGCCAATTTTCTAGAGTGAACGAAGCATATAAAGATTTTTTTAGCGCGCCCTACCCTGCGAGAAGTTGTATAGAAGCTTCGCGCCTCCCAAAGGATGCACTAATTGAGATTGAAGTAATCGCTGGAGAATAATGAGATGAGACAACACTACCACTTTGAAAGTGAGTCGACATTAGAAAGGCTAAGAAAATTTAGCCTAAAAGCATTAATCGCCTTCGCTATAATTAGTATCGCATACTCCTCAATTTGTATTATATTCATTTATACTTCCAACAAACTCGACAGCACCACAAAAGAACATTTTTATAAAAGAAGTCCAGACCTTATTGCAGTATTTACAGGTGATAGCGGTAGAATAAAGTTTGCACTCGAGAAATCTAAAGAGTACAAGCAACCAAATGTATTTATTACGGGCGTGTATTCAAAAAACACTGTGAAAACTATTTTAAAATCACTTAAGATTGAAGAGGCAGAGCTAAATACTAACCACTTTGTACTAGATTACTTAGCACAGAACACTCTAGAGAATGTTCTATTCACTCATAGATACCTACAAAAAAGAAAAGACCTTAAATCTATTATGATTGTCTCACATGACTATCATATTCCCCGCATCCGAATGATTATTAATAAATTTCAAGATGAAAACCAAGACCAACATTTCCATTACACTGGAATTAAAACGGACTATGGAAATTTCCGCAACATAAAACTCCTCTACAAGGAGGTTTTTAAAATGATTCGCACATATGGCCTTTTAGTACTCTGGGACCCAAGAGCGGAAATGGATGTAGAGGTAGGCCTTTAGGACCTACGCTCTCATCACAGATAAAACCTCTTCAAGAGATTCTATTTTTCCAATAACTTTCAATAATTCACTATACCCTGCAACTTCAATCTCGAAAATGAATGACCCTTTACGATCTGGCATTGATTTAGCGATGGCACTTTTGATATTAATTCCAATACTATTAATTGCCTGGGAAATAGATGTTAGCATTCCAGGCTTATCATGAGTAACGATTCTTATATTAACTGGATGCTTAAAAATGAACTCACTATTCCAAGCGACCTCAACCCCACGCCCTAACTCACATGTGTCAATACGAGTACAGCTAGAAGTATGAATTGTAATTCCTCGTCCACGTGTAATGTAACCTACAATTGGATCTCCAGGGATAGGATTACAACAACGGGCCATGCGCACCATTACATCATGCATTCCATCAACGATGACAGCATTATCTTTATTAGATTTTTTCCTCGCAGAGTGTGCAATGCTTTTTGAGAATGAATCAATTTCATCCAATTGTTCCTGAATAGCTTCTGTTTTTTTATTTTCTTGAGGAAGCCACTCAACAACTTGTTTCGATGAATACTTACCACTTCCAACATTGGCATAAAAGTCATCTTCTGTTCGCGAACTAGAATCTTCAATAATTTTAGCAAAGTCCCCATTTTTCCTTAAAGACTTAATTGAAGTACTAAAAACACGGAATGACTTATCCAGGATTTCCTTCCCAACTTCAATATTTTTATCTCTTTCAATCTTCAAGAGATATTGCTTAATCTTACTCTTTGCGCGTCCCGTTTTTACAATATTCAGCCAATCTTTTGATGGCCTTTGTGTACGGCTTGTTAATATCTCAACAGAATCACCCGATTTCATCCGGTGTCTCAGAGGAACGATCTTTCCATTTACTTTTGCACCGACACACGTATTACCAATTTCAGTATGGATAGCGTAGGCAAAATCGAGTGGAGTTGCTCCATATTTGAGTTCATGTATCTCTCCTTGAGGAGTAAAAATAAAAACACCACCAATGTCGAGATCATTTTTCACAACATCCATTAACTCTGCGCCACTTTGAATACTTTTATTAAACTCAAGAAGTTCATCAATCCAAGCGAGCTTATCTCTTCCTTTTCTGGGTCCTTCCTTGTACTTCCAGTGGGCAGCTACACCTGTTTCAGCAATCTCATCCATCTCAATTGTTCTGATTTGAATTTCAATCCGCTCCGCCTTAGGACCTAAGATCATAGTGTGCAAGCTTTGATAGTTATTGATTTTTGGGATCGCAATATAATCTTTAAATCGCCCTGGAATAGGAGTAAACGAAGAGTGAATAATGCCAAGACATTTGTAGCACTCAGTAATATTACTAACAATTACTCTAAAGGCCAAGACGTCTTGAATTTGATCAAAGTCAACACCACGTGCCATCATTTTTTTATAAATGGAATAGAAATGTTTAGGCCTCCCCTTTGCTTCTGCTTTGAGAGAATATTCAATCAACTTTTCCTGAACGATCTCAAGAGTTTCTCGAATATACCCCTCGCGCTCCTTTTTTTTCATCGCAACTTTTTCTGCCAGACGATAGTATATTTCAGGTTTTAGGAATCGAAGACATAGGTCTTCCAATTCTGACTTAACAGAGTTAATACCGAGACGACTTGCAAGAGGCACATAAATATCAAGTGTTTCTTGAGCTTTCATTTTTTGTTTTTCTTCAGAAACATACTGAAGGGTTCTCATATTATGCATTCTATCTGCAAGCTTAACGATGATAACTCGTAGGTCCTTTGCCATTGCAACAACCATTTTTCGGAAATTTTCAGCTTGTGTTTCCTCTTTCGTTTTAAATTTAATTTTAGAAATCTTCGTACATCCAACAACTATCTGAGCAATCTCAGAATTAAATTCCTCTTCGATCTCTTCAGGAGTTACATCACAGTCCTCAACGACATCATGAAGCAGGCCTGCGATAATACTATCCACATCCATCTGAAGCTTAACAAGGGTTGTTGCGACATTAAGCGGATGGATAAAGAAGTCCTCTCCAGAACTCCTTTTTTGACCCGAGTGATGTTTTTGAGCATAAAGATATGCTTTTCTAACGAGAGTTTGGTCAGCATCAGAATTATATCCAATAATTCGGCGAACAAGTTCGTCGAGGTCAATATCTCTTTCATGGGAAAAATCTAGGTGGTGCAAGGTCTACCCCTTTATCGCTTGCTCAACAACTGACTTTAACTCAGCATAAGCGGTTTCGAGATCATCATTTACCAATAGGTAATCATAATCATTTTTACGTTTCATTTCTGAACGCGCATTCTTTAACCGAAGCTCAATAACTTCATCCTCATCAGTTCCGCGATCACGAAGTCTCTGTTCTAATATTTCGTATGATGGAGGGGCAACAAAAATGGCATAAGAGTCATTTCCAAATAGCTTTTTCACATTGTCAGTACCTTGCACGTCGATATCAAGTAGTACGACATCTCCACTAGCAACACACTCATCAATAAGATCACGTGAGGTTCCGTAGTAGTTATCATGCACAAGTGCCCACTCTATAAAATCACCTTTTTCAATCTTTGACTTAAACTCTTCTTTTTTTAGAAAGAAATAGTGAACTCCATGTTCCTCACCTTCTCGGGCCCCTCGTGTTGTTGAAGAAACTGAAAGCTTAAACTGTGGAAAGTCCGCTAGTAGTTTTCCAATAAGCGTACCTTTGCCTGCTCCTGATGGTGCCACTAATACAATGGCCATGCCCCTTTTCATATTCATCCTTTTATTCGATATTTAATGCTTGCTCTCTAATTTTTTCAAGCTGTACTTTCATTTGAACTACAGAGTCTGATATTTCTTCAACACCTGATTTTGATCCAATAGTATTAGTTTCACGATTGAGTTCTTGTACTAAGAAGTCTATTTGCCTACCTATTTCTCCGCCGCCAACTAATGTCTTTGAGAGCTTACCAAGGTGAACAGTGATTCTATTAATCTCTTCATGTACATCAAGTTTTTCTAGATAGAATACAACTTCTTGCATAAAGCGGGGTTCATCAAGACCTAACTCCACTCCCATATTTTCAAAGCGTTTCTTTAATTTATCTTCAACTGATTTTTGATACTGGTCACTAAGTCCTTCTATAATAGAGTAGTACTCAGTAAAAATCTTTTGGTGTCCTTCGAGGACTTCAACAAGTTTTTCGCCTTCAGCACATCTTGAGACTTCAAGATTCTTAACTGCAAGTTCAAATGCATCTTTTACATAATCTTTTAAATCCTCATATTGATTATCATCTTGATCTTTATAAAAGTCAGATTTTAAAAAATCTACTGGACGCATTTCAACAGGAACACCGGCCTCATCAGCAATAGTTTTCATTTTCTTTAAGAATGATTTTACTTTTTCATCATCAATATCATCAAACTTACTTTTCTGTTCGCCACGCTTAAAACTGATATAGATATCGAAACTTCCACGCTTAAATTTATTAGAAAGTATTTTCTTCAAATCAATTTCAATAGATGAAAAGATTGATGACATCTTAAATCTCACATCCTTAAATCGATTATTAACACTTTTTATTTCTACACTTACAACATAATCAGATTTAGCAACTTCGCCTTTGCCAAATCCAGTCATTGACTGAACCTTTGTCAAGATCCTCTCCTTTTTTACCAGTGATCCCTCGCCACAGACGAAGGTTCAATATCATTAACATATTAATTCTTTATTGTAATTCCCAACCGCTCACACGGCCAGACTCAAAGTATACGAAATTTGTTTTCCCATTTCTCCAAAATGACCAACGCTCATTTTGATTATTCGGATTTCCGGCAAAATCAACTTGTGCAGGGGAACCCCAAGTGCCTGCCACATCACCTTTAGACATTCCCATTTGAATCGGTTGCTCCAAACTCATATCTCCAAATGCCACTGAAGCAATATTTCGTCCTCTTGAGAAACGGCTCTTTCTCTTTATAATCCCAATCTCTGATAAGTACTGTCTGCGTTCTCTAGGGGTAAGATCTAGGTAGTAAATTTTATCAGAAGTACTTCCAATTCGACTTTTGTAGCGAAGATAAAATGCTCTTTCATCACCCTGTATGCTCCGCTCTTTCTCGCTAAGCTCATTTGCAATCGAGCTTGAGTAAAGGTTTCTCTTTTGCTGCTTGCTTGTGGCCGGTGTTCTTTTAGCAATATCCTCTTTGCTACGACCGACATTCCCAGTATCACCTGCAATTACCTGAAAGTCCTCACTAGGTGTAAAGAGGGACTGATCATGACTATTCATTTGCGACATATAGCTACGATGAGACAGAAGCTGTGCACAGCTGGTAGAAAAAGTTAAAATGGATAGTAAAATAAGTATTTTCACAGTTAACATCCTTGTTCCGGGCCCATAGCGGCACTTACTTATCGGAAAATTAATGAAGTCATGTGAAGATTAATGCTATCCACTTCCCCTAGGTGAAACTTTTTCCCCAAAATGGATATATTTACCTTTGATATATGTCTGCTATTCATAAAATTAAGGTGTTAGCTCTGACTTTCCGATAGAGAAATATAGAGGAGTTTATACTTGAAGGCATTTGAAAAAATTGAAAACCTACTAAATCTACTCATTATTGGGATTGTCTCTCTTTTGGGCAAGCTAATTCCTAGACCCGTTAGGGATATGTTTTCTAGGCTGAATAAGAAATACAAAGAAGCTTTTGAAAAGATGAAAGGTAAATTAGTTCAATTTTCTCTGACCCTATTTGCTGGACTTAAGTTTGTTCCTTCAAAAGTCCAAGTGCTTATGGCCGCGATTATTGGGAAGAATATTGAATTCCTCAATAAGCTAAAGTCTACTTCTGTCTCAAGCGGCTCAATAAAGAAACGAACTATTGTACTCTTTACTCTTCTTGGGGCCTTTGGCATCAAAATCAAAATTTGGTACTTGGCCTTAAGGCCTACGACAGTTGTTCTTGCAGTCGTATCAACTGCAGCAATTAGTATTGCTGCACTGAATATCTATGGTTCAGGAAAGAGCATTTACAAAAAAACACAAGTGAGGCCAGTAAAGGTGAGGGTTCTGCCAGAAAATCTCAGAGCAGAATATTATAAGCAAAGCAAAAAACACCTACTCGTCAATGGTATTACAGTTCCTATTTATGTGGGCACTGGTAATGCCCCTAGGACTCTAATACTCGATTTAACTATGCTTATGTCTAACCGCTATCTTAAATCATTTTTCTTTGAAAAAGACTTTTTGCTCAAAGACCAGCTTAATTCTAATTTTGAGCCTGTCATTCCCACTCTTCCACTTGAGGAGGAAGGAAAAAGAATCCTTAAACAGAAAATTATGGATGAAACCAACAAGCTGATTAAAAGATTAGGGATTGAAGGCGAAGTCAAAGATATCTACTTTCACACCATTATTAATGGCTAAGTAGTTCCCGACAACATTGTCCTTAATGTTGGAGGTGAGATCTGGAGAATTTCGAGAGTCTTACTTCTTTGGTTGCCAAGTTTCTTAAAAATTGTTTTCACGTAATTGCGCTTCATTTCCTCTAGGCTCATCATTTTTGAACTTCGATTAAAATCCTTTTGTTCTAGTTCATGGTCCATATGATCAACAGTAAAATGGGTTCTCTTACTCATAACAAGCTTTCGCTTTAGGTGTGATAATAGTTGCCGAACATTACCGGGCCAGCTCATTTTCTTATAAAAAGTAATTAAAGGACGATCGTAGCTAATTCCATTTTTCTGAGCGAAGTCCTCCATAATATCTTCAATCTTATTTTCCTCCTCTCTTAAGGGAGCTAGATGAATATCAAGCCCCGATGCCAATCTGAAATAAAAGTCTTTACGCATTCGTCCGTCGGATACAAGTTCCTCTAAACGCTGCCCAGATGCAAATATTAACCTTGTATCTACCGCTCGGTAACTAGACCCACCTACTGGCCGAAACTCCATTGAGTCGAGAAAGAGTAAAAGCTTTGTCTGCAAAGTAATGGGTAAAGAGTCAACTTCATCGAGAAATAATGTACCTTTATGCGACTCCAGAAGGGCACCATCTTTAGATTTTACTGCACCAGTAAATGCTCCCTTCACGTGCCCAAAAATTTCAGACTCTATTATTCCCTCAGAAAATGAAGCTAGGTTGAGGTGAACAAAACGACCTCCTCTCCCTGACAATTGATGAATTGTACGCGCCAGAGTTGTTTTTCCTGTTCCCGTTTCTCCTTGAAGCAAGATACTTAGGTCTGATTGAGCAACACGGCGATCAATATCAACTGAGCCCTTAGGTTGTGAGCGGGCCATAGGAGGAGAAAACAAAAATTCAGTATAACCGATCATAACTCGATCACCTCTTTCAAGAAATGAACAGTAACCATAACTTCCATTAAGTTTGAAGGGAATATCGCCCTGGGCCTTAAGGAGAAAACGTTCCCCCTCTTCTAGAGTAAGAAGAAATGAGAAGCTCGACGGGCCCACAGTTGGAATTAAAATTTTATTTGCAAACACGTCAACAGAAAAATCACTTTTAGAGCTTATAGTGTACTCCGTCCGATTAAGGATCAACCGTTTTTCCCCTCCATGAATGGGGGCGATAACTAGGGAGTCTCCAATTCGAGCTCCCCTCTCAGAAATGAGTCCACCAGAAAACTTGTTCGCTTCTCGATAAATATACTGTGAAATTTGGTTCATAATTCCTCCTATCGGGAAGGATATACAAATTCAATGCCAAGGCCAGAGAGGGCAACAAAGCTGTAAAAGGTGTGTAAAAGCTGGTATTAATCTGGTAATCTAACATATGACTGGTACAAAAATCGTACCTCGGTATTAAAG
>JAGLCH010000304.1 GCA_023146355.1 Bacteriovoracaceae bacterium
GCGTTCATTAACTAAGCTTCCACCATAAACTTGTCCAATAAAGTGAACTGGAAAGTGGGCCCTTCCCCATTTCTTTTTGCTGAACTCATAGATAAAGGTATAAAGGTCACTGGTCTTGCTAATACGTTCACCTTGGACTTCACCTACGTTGGAATCTGCACCCGGATTTGACTGGGGGCCATATGCTGCGCGCAGTTTGTGACTGGTGTTACGATTTGATGGGTCAGTAATATTGTATGTTAGAGCAAGGCCATCCATTGGAATACTGTAGGCCAAGAGAGGATATGTTCCTAGGCGCTCAGTATTACTATAAAGGTGTTGAGGAGGGCCATGTACTGTTGAGAGACGGCCAATTGATATAAATAGTCGCTTCGGGGCAATCTCCCAGTCAAAAAATGCGCGAGAGATCATAAGATCATCGCCACTCAGCTGATCTGTTTTACTGGTGTAGTCGACATTTCTTCCAATGATATTTTCACCATAGGCATAGTTACCCTGAAGAGTAGTGTAGACTGAAATTGTATTACTGACCTTTGCTGTAGCATTGATATCTAAACCACCGAAGAAGCTCTTGTCTTCGTGATTCTTCCCTTCCACCAGAAGACCTTCAATCTTGTTGTATGATCCTTGAGTACGCAGCTCTCCGGAGAAGCTTATCTTCTTCATCAGACTACTAATCTCTAGATCAAGAACTCTTTGCTCCAGTGAATCAGTTTCAGCATTTGCAGAAACTGCAAGTAATAAATGTAGGGATATGATTCCCGCTTTATATTTATTGTCCAAAAACATTTCCTCTATCCTTTGTCATCGATTCTTTAAAAATTTGTACAACTTCAGTACAGTTTATTATCTCCTTACAGCAACTTGTTGTGAGGAGTGAGAACTGGGGATTTTTGCACACTGGTACTGGTGAGTTTTGGCCGCGAAGTAATAGTAAAAACATTTTTTTACTGTGAATTGAACTACAACTCTTGCAGGTGTCTCGAAGAGTTTGATCAAAATGATAAACAGCACTTGGCAAGGCCATACTGGAATAAAATATCAATATAAGAACTAAATAAATCTTTTTCAATGGGATCTTCTCCTTAATACTTACCCTAGTATGCTATAGGTCACTAAAGAATTTTACTATGGTCAAAATTTTCCTTTGCGTTCTGTGAAGCTTTCAGCGGCAATAATCAATATATAGACAGTTTTATGCATAAAAACTGATTAAGTGTTAAAATATTAGACACTAAGTGGTGTCACCCCTTTCGAACTATCAGAGGGTTGGTGTAATCGCTTTTGGCACACGTTGTGCATTATTAATTAGTGAAACAAAGGAATTAACAAAGCAGAGTAAAAACACACAACAAACAAAATAACAAAGGGATCAAAAATGAAAAAAATCGCACTTGGACTTATCGCACTTACATTAGTATCTACAAGTTTTGCAGCAGAGCAGGCAACGATTAATTTAAACGGTTCAGTTGTTGCAACTTCCTCAATCCAAATTGAAAGTGGTTCTAGTGCTGATGTTACAATTAATGTTCTCGACGGTTCATCACATAATTTATCTGCTCAAGAAGAATCGAATGCTGACGCCGGTTATACTGTAAAAGGTAGATCTGCAAATGGCGGACTATTACATGTTAATGGTGATCAAAACTATGCTTATACATTGACCTATGCAGGTACAACTCTAAATCTTTCATCAGAAACAGTACTTAAAACAGTTACAAACTTGACAGGTAAGACAACAGATAACAATGTCCCTGTAACAATTGTTTTCCCAGCACAAGCAGATGCTCCAAGTGGAGATTACGAAGATATCGTTACTCTTACAATTGAATCAAACTAAGAATCATAAGATATAAGTTAAAAAGGTCTCTTCGGAGGCCTTTTTTTTTGCATTTTTTATATTCCTGATTCTATTTGTCTGCTTATATGCGAAAATATAATCTCTAATTGGTAGCATCTTCCTATCCTTAATATTGCATCTCTTTTAAGTTACAATAACTAGGTGAGGCGATTATATCCAGTTTTCCTATTATTGTTCATTACAGCTGTTTCCCTAGGGCAAACAGATCTTGATCCAAAGAGGCCTTATCTTAATGCCCCAGTAGTCGTAGACAATCAGGAACTCGGTACAATTTGGTTATATCCAGAATTTAAGGGAAAGAAGCTTCTCTTAGAATTGATACCAATGCTCCGCTATCTTTCACCATATCTAGAAAATAAGAAGGGGATTGATTCTTTAAAGAAGAATTCAAAAAAACGATTTATTAGTACTGAGGCACTCGAGTCGCTGGGAGTTATTACTTTTTTTGATGAAGAAGAGTTACTCGTCAGGGTGACAATAAGGCCCCATATTAGATCGGAGTCTAACATTGATATATCTGCTCCAATTCGTTCTATAACAATTATTCCAGAGCAGAATGCTGCGGCATCTGGCTTTGCGAATTTTTATTTGAACCAACCCTTTTCCAATATTGGTGAAGAGCGAGATTCTGTTGAGCGCGATCCATTTCTAGGGGCAGTGGATACTACCTTAAATATTCTTGGAGTTGCTGCCATTTCCGGTGTTGAATATAATGAAGGCAGCGATATTCGCTACCAGAGAAAAAACAGCTGGCTAGAATATGATTTTGATAAAATAAAAAGTCGCTTCTCCATTGGAGAAATTGAGTATTCGGCAACTGGGTTTCTCGTTGAGGGGACAGGGCTTGGCGCAGCGATTAGTAATGTTGTATCACTAAATCCACAAACGCTATCTCGTGGGACAGGATCTTATTCCGTAACACTTGAGAAGTCTTCAATCGTTGAAGTGCAGATCAATGGGTCCACTGTTCACCGTGGGCGCTATCCTGCTGGTCCTTTAGATCTGTCAAACTTTCCATTTGTTTCTGGAAATAACAGTGTTGAAGTTAAGATCACTGATGATCACGGGCGGGTTGAGATTGTTAGTTATAGTCGACTTTTTGATAATGAACTATTAGCACCGGACATTTTTGAATACTCTATTTCCCATGCTGCTCCATTTGAAGTAAATGCTGACGGGACCCGCGAGTATCATAGCGATAAATCAGTTGGAACTTCCTTTTTACGCTATGGTGTCAGCAAAAAATATACTTCAGGGATAAGCATACAATTCGATAACCGCTTCAAACTTTTTGGGATAGAGAACTCACTTCTTTATCCTATTGGAACGGTTGAGACAAATGTTTCAGGATCTAAGCTTGATGATGAAAGTGGTTTTGCTTCAAAACTTATTTTTAGAACTCACGAACAGCTTGAGGGAAGGACATTACCATTTCATTCGCGAACCATACTTGAGCATCGAAGTCAGCAGTTTAGGCAATATGCTCAACTCGTTGAGGGGATACGATTTTCAGTTGCCCAATTTTTTGGCGCCCGGATTACAGCAAACTCTTCTGCGGGGGTATCCGCTACTTTTAGAGATAATTACTTGGCAGGAAATGATACTGAATATCGAGCTGACTACCGCCATTCTTTTTTACGAGAATATAATGCAGGAGTAAGCACTTCACAGAGATATTACGGAGGTCGTGAAAGTGAATTTAGAATTGCTTTTAACCTGTCATGGCACCCTCACTCAAGTCGAAAGAGTGTTGTTGCATCGTATGATTCCTTTGATCGCAATAGGCGAGTTTCAATGAGGGGCAGTGGTGAGAGCTTGGGGCTTCGGTCCAATTATATTGCAGATGTAGGCAAGAAAATCTCCGGACAATATGTTGAACTTGAAGGGCAGCTTTCAGGTCCTAGAGGGGAGCTTGGCACACATTATAGTTTACTAAAAAATGATCAAAATGATTCACTTCATCAACTTAATTTAGATACTAGGTTTTCCTTAGCATTTGCTGACTCTTCTTTTGCATTTGGTAAAGCTATTAACAATTCTTTTGCTATAGTTAAAACCTCTCCCGGAGTTAGTGAAACCTCAATCCCAATTATGATTGGGAGCTCTCCGACAGATAGCGCAATTACAAATTTTGGGCCGGCATTAGTTTCTAGAGTTTCTCCTTATCAGTACCGTGAATTGAGTTTCGATAAGTCAGAGCTCTCTGAGAAGTACCT
>JAGLCH010000305.1 GCA_023146355.1 Bacteriovoracaceae bacterium
ATCATTATCGGTGTTGCAGGAGCAGGACAAGAAATTAGCACAAGACCATTCCAGCTTGTAACAGGAAGAGTCTGGAAAGGATCTGCTTTTGGCGGTGTAAAAGGTCGAACGGAACTTCCAGGATATGTGGATAAATATATGGCCGGAGAAATCAACTTGGATGACCTTATAACTTTTAAACTTCCGTTAGAAGAGATTAATAAGGCCTTTGATTATATGCATGAGGGCAAGAGCATCAGAACAGTTATTGAGTTTGATAAGTGAAAAGGAATAAAATGATCATAGAACAAATAAAAGAAAATGTGACCTTCGATGGTGTCACCAGCTACTTTGAGCATGATTCAGAAGTGACGAAGACTACTATGAAGTTCTCAACTTTTGTACCTGGAAATAGGACTGTAAAAAATGCAATAATTTGGTTGTCTGGCCTTACTTGTACAGAAGATAATTTTATCACAAAGGCGGGAGCTCAGAGGTTCCTAAAAGATAGCAATACTATGATTATCTGTCCTGATACTTCTCCGAGAGGACTCGACTTGCCATGCGAGCACGAGTCTTATGATTTTGGGTCAGGTGCGGGTTTTTATCTAAATGCAACCGCAGAAGGGTATAAAGATCATTATAAAATGTATGATTATATCTCTAAAGATATTATCCACATTCTTAAAGACAATTTTGGTATAAATCAATTTTCAATTATGGGCCACTCGATGGGTGGCCATGGTGCTTTAGTTTTTGGGCTGAGGGAAGCTCAACTATTTAAATCTGTTTCTGCATTCTCCCCCCTTGTTAATCCAACGAAGTGTCCATGGGGGCAGAAGGCCTTTAAGGGATACTTTGAGGATGGGGCATCAGCTCTAGGAGCGCAATACGATGCAACAGAGCTTACAATGTCAGGTAAAATAAGAGATGACCTCATTCTGATCGATCAGGGATTAGGCGATGAGTTTTTAGATGAGCAGCTGCTTACAGAGAACTATGTCACAGCGTGCAAAAAGGTCGGTCAAAAAGTTAAAGTCAATTACCGAAAGGGTTATGACCACAGCTACTTTTATATCTCCACCTTTATTGAGGAACACATCTCTTTCCATCTCAATGCGCTAGAGGGATAATTAATTGTAGGCCACACGGTACTTTATAAATTTAATTACATATAAATGGGTAGGTTTTTATGATTGGTATTATTGGTGCAATGGATGAAGAGGTTGTACACCTTAAGGATTTAATCTCTGAGCTTGAAACAACAACAATGGCCGGAATAGAATTTTACTCTGGTGTACTCGAGGGGATAAAGGTTTGTCTTGTTCGCTCTGGAATTGGAAAAGTAAATGCTGCGATTGCCACAACTCTTCTTTTAGACCATTTTAGTCCTTCTCATATATTAAATACTGGTTGCGCTGGCGGTACTGCTTTGGATTGTAACGTTGGGGATATTGTAATATCTAAAAATGTTATTCACCATGATGCTAATAATACCTGTTTTGGATATAAAATTGGACAAATTCCTCGTGAGCCAGAAAGCTATCTCGCTGACTCTCAGCTAATAGATTGGGCACAGCTATCTATTGATGAAATAGAACTTAAAGGTCACGCTGGCCTTATTGGTTCTGGAGATACCTTTATGTGTGATCCAGAGCATATTTCGCGAGTAAAGCAAACTTTTGACGGCATCCTTGCTCTTGATATGGAGGCCGCAGGAATTGCACAGGCCTGTCATAAGTTTGGAGTTCCTTTTGTTGTGACAAGGGCGCTTTCTGATATTGCTGGAAAAGAGTCAGTTGATTATCAGGAGTTTCTTCCGATCGCGGTAAAAAATTCTAGCGATATAGTGTTAAAGTTAATCAAGAAAATTCTATAGTGGTTTTTTTGGGGGGATATTTTATCCCTCCAAATTTAAGTCACAAATCCTTGTGAATATTTTTAAGTCCTGAATCGATTGGTCTCTCTGGAAAGTTTTTAGTTGAAATTCTTTCCAATTGAAAGAGTGTTTCGATAGTAGGTTGCTTTGCGTTTCCCCGACACACCTGTTGTATCGAGCCTATAGCCAAAGAATAGGCCATTATCAAATTGTGCTCTCGGCTCAAATGATGCCTTGTATGCATTGGTACTTTGCGCCACTTCACGATCGCTATCTGCCCACCGGTCGCTTGCGGATATTGCGTAGGAAATATTTACTCTAAGTGAGATATCAATGTTTTTCGTTTCTACTCTCATCCACTTTGCACCAATACCAAAGAAGTAGAATTCTGTCTCTCTCGCAAAGGATTGGTCGTCGGCAGGACTAAAGTCGATGTTGTATTCCATACTTTTCTCAAGAAGGCAGTATAATGAAAATCTTTTTTTTCTCCAGTGTTTTCCAAATGCAAGAGTTGCACTCAGCTCAGGAGAAAAAGAAAATGTCTTCATTTTTTCTGGAGCAGTTGATGCATGGCCATTTCCATTGCTAGGTCTCATGTGCCCCAAGCTTCCATAGAAATATAGCGGAGTATCATTTGATCGATAGAGATACTCCAGCTCTCCTTTTATTCCAAGAAGGGAACTCAGGTCATTTTTTGAAGAGTTTGGACTCTTCTCGCTTACCCCATAGTAGGGAATGTAGTTATAGCTCAGCGCTGCAGTGAATATATTGTCATAGTTTTTTGCCCTATTATTATAGGTCATTTCATCAAGATACAGGTCTTCGCTGTAATGCTCGCCACCCATTTCTTTAAGGTAGTAGCGCTTAAGTTTAAAAAGATCTAAGTATCTAGAATCTATTGTTAGGCGGATTTTTGTGCCACTTTTTGGGGGCGATTTAAACTGCGCCATATTTTGTTTTTTAAACTGGGCCACAACACGATGAAATAGTTCTTTCTTATCAGTTACTTGGGAGTATAAAAAATCCCTCACAATAAGTTCAGTTTTTCGCTGATCGTACTTATAATAAAAGACAAGTGTTTTTGCCATCACGTCTAAAGTGATCAACATAAAAAAAACGGGGAGAATGTGCTTGAGCAATCTAGTCATGTTCCTGTCTTTAAAGACGTTTATTGAGCTATTTTATCAGATGAGTGGCGAGATAGAAGTTGATGCTTTAGGGGGAAGGTATTTCCGCCTTAGAGGTTTTATAACTGCTGGCCTAAGCCAATTTAATAACTGAGCCGAACTGTATATTGGAGAAGTACAACTACAATGAAGATTTTAAGTTCGAATGCTATTCTATTTAAGCTTGTAGCTTTATCACTTTTATTAGTGGTGAGTTCTTGTGTTCAAAATGGGACATCTACTGTGAACTTTGAAGCTCCACAGTTATCTAGCTCAGGTGCAAACCTTCAGTTTGTTGATGTGGGGGACTCTGATGGTAGTAATATCTCTGTCACCTGGAATTCATTCTCGTCACATGCTCTTAATTATCACCGCTTGCTCACCTATACTGACAGTAGTTGTACTGTTGGTGAGATTGACCACGGCAGTACAGGGTCAAGTAGTAGTTATGATATAACCACAATTCGTGGTTTAAGTGATGGAACCTATTGGGCAAAAGTCGTTGCCGTAGGGAGTGGAGACAAGGAAACAAAAGGGGAGTGCTCTACTGATTCAATAATAATCGATAGTGTTGTTCCTCTTCCCACAGGACCCGCAGATAGTTTTACTTTCAACGAAGCATCAGTTCCCTCTATTGATGCCGATGGAAATGATCTCGATATTTCTTGGGGGGCATATACTGATGTCAACCTGACGGAATATCAGATATTTTTACACAGTCTTGCAGATTGTTCAGATGCAGGAACTTTAAGTTACACCGCTGGACCACTGGTCGTAGGTGATAGTACAAATATTGATAGTGTTGCAGATGGGATCTATTATGGCCGAGCTGTCGCTGTTGATATTGCGGGTAATGAAACAAGTACATCGTGCTCGACTGACCTT
>JAGLCH010000306.1 GCA_023146355.1 Bacteriovoracaceae bacterium
TTCTATTTCTTTAGATTGGTTAATCAGTAGATCTTTTAGCTTGGTAATCTGCTCACCTAGATTTTCTGGATTTTCGGGGTCAAGGAACGCCATTGCATTTCCACCTCTAAGCTTTACTCCATATTCCGAGTCTTCAAGTCCTGGTGTAGGTATACTAAGGTCTTCAGGTAGTTGGTATGGAGAGTTGTTAAAGTACTTTCCGTACCACTCAGCATTGAAAATGGCCTTAAGTGTTTCGTTCTGAAGAAGTTGCCTCTTTGTCTCTGCCATCTGGGCAACCTTTGCATTAAATATTGAAGCGGCATTCTTCATTTGTGCCTTTTTAGTTTTTACAATATTGTCTGTATGGGCAAGGCAGCTATTTACGCTGGTTGCACATTTAACGGCCTTATTAACACAGAACCCTTTGTCACTTGGATTCATAGAGTTTTCGTTACAGCTTCCTGTTCCTGTTGAAGCTTCTGAGCATGTTAGGTACTGCTCTTTGATAGCAGTTGCCATATCAGTATTAAAATTCTGCTCAAGTGACTTCATCTCATTAATGTACTTCTGCGCCTGAGCAACTTTTTGCTTGTCAGACACCGTTGATCCACCAGTTGCTGAAACAGTTTTATTATTTTCATAGTCGCTATTACATCTACTGACTGCCTCTTTATAGTAGGTATACGGTGTGTATGATTTTTTTCCGCCGCCCTGCTTAACTGTGATCGTTGCAGTTCCAATTCCATATTGCTTATCTAGCTGTGCGATATCGGAAAGCTTTTGCTCCATGAATGAATCTTCATTGAGAATTATAAGGAGAGCATCCTTGTAGTTTCTACTTGTTCCCTTTCCTTTAATTGTAAGATTTGCAATAACATCTTGTTGGCTAAGGCCTAGTCCACCGGTTACACACTTATCGATTGACTGTCTTTTAAAGTGAGTTGATGCTTGGCTGGCAAATGTTGATATATTACTTGAAAAGTTATTATCAAAAGAAGGGAGGTCGTAATCGAGCTCATTTCTGAGATAGTCTGCAGCTCTCTTTCTTGCAACATTTAAGTTTCCAACTTCTTGAGTGATCAGCTCTTGCATCCCATCAAACTGAGTTAGTCCACCACGAGTAAGTTCATTAATATTGAATGTCGACTCTAGGTCAGATACCCCGTACTTGTGGACCTTGTTAATTAAACGATCAATTTGAGTATTTATACTACTTTTATATGTTTGTTCCTTGCTGATCGTATCGCCTGCAAGATCACGCATGCTGATTCCTGAGTTCGCAGAAGGCTGAGTCATTGAATCAAGAATTCCCATAAGGCCATTTCCTGATGTGTATGCAGCACTATTAAGAACTGCCTTACATGCAGCATTGTTATTGAAATATTTTTTTGCGATGTCTGTTGTTTTTTGGTCTAGAGACTTATCCTCTGACCCACCGGTTAATTCAAAATTAATTTGGTCCATCTCCGAAGTGATTTTTCCAAGCTCTTCTTTAAAGAGTTTATCTTGCTCGTTAATTTTAGTTGTTAAATTTGTTAGGTAATTAATTTTCTGTTGAAGAGCATTCATCTCTTTTCGGTAAGAATCTTTAAGACATTTTATTCCCACAGGGTGCGGTGTATTTTGTGCATCAGAAATTAATTGCTCAAAGAACGTATCATATTGATCAGCAATTCTAACTGCTGCAGTTGCCATTTGGTAGCTACCTGCATCTGCGACATTGTCACACATTCCTTCAGGGATATTAGTTTGTGCCTGAGAGATAGTACATTGTGGGAAGTACATCGCAGGTATTGGCTTAATCTCTAACTGCTGATAGAGGTTTTGCATCCGCGCATTATCAGCACTCTGTTGCGCGTTCTTGCTATACATCTCAGCGCCTTTTTGAATGGCACCATTCAGTCCACCAAACCATGAGTTACTGTCGTCAACAACGCTAGGCGCCTGCGCAGCAAAACCTACAATCGGAAAATGGATAAAGGATAAAGTGATTGTGTAAATCGATACGGTATTCACAAATCGTAATACCGATTTAAGAAATTGATTTTTAGGTTTTGAGGTATTCATTGCTTACGCCCTTTTTTTAATAAACTCAACTGTTTAACTTATCGGAGATTATCCAAAAAAAATGAGTTCGTTCATTAGTTTCATGTGTATCTATCTTTATCTTAATTCCTGACCAAAATATTTCAAAATCTTTAATTGTCATCTCCTAAAATCTATTGAGTAATTCAAGACAAAATGAGAGAATTGTTCTTAAATTCCAAAGGTTTGGGGTTTTTATATTTCTTTGCAGTTAGATGTCGGACCCTATTATTATGCGCCAACAATACTTGCCAGTTTTGAGGATATGAGATGAAAATTGCTTCTTTGCTACGCAGATTCCTAGGCGTCTTGGCCGATCTTTGTATCGCTACTATTCTTTTTTTCTATCTTTTTTCTTTTGAAATCTTTGGAGAGTTTTTTAATGATATTGCCCAGGAATGTAGTCGATATAACCTTGGTATTCCTACAGGTGGAGTTGTAACAGCTCTCTTTCTTTACTTTATTCATATCAATTTACGTTTTTTTGAAACCGCTATTTGTGGAGTGAGTGTTGGCCAGTTCCTCGCAGGAATTAGTGCAGGCGGAAGCTTTGGGTGGAAGCGAGTTGGAGGATGTGCTCGTGTTATATTCGAGTTTATTTTATCTCCTTTTCTTATTTTTGATCTTCCAGTACTCATTAGATGGCGCAGTTTAAAAGAAGTGTTAACTTTTACCGCTCTGTGGTCAAGACCTGGTGTCATGGCCTATCTCACTCCGATCATATTTATACCATGCCTTATTTTTATGGCCTTGATTTCACCTCTTTTTGAGAATCTGACTCTACTCGATGGGGTTAAGGTTTCATTTTTTACCGCAAAGAAGGAGAAGATGGCGGATAAAACAAGTTTTTCAAACTTTAAGAGTTATCAGTCAAACATCTTTCATTTTTCATTCTTTTCTTCTTTGGGTGATGGGAGATATAAGATTATCCCATCCTATATTGTGGAAAAGAGAAATGGAGAAGGGATTTTTACCCCATATCTTTCAATTTATGACACTTTAAATAAAGTAGAGATATCATTAAAATCAATGGGTGATATTTCACTTCTAGACTCCCTTGAGCATGGGAAATCTTTTAATCCACTTTTTTATGCCCGCTATCCAGAACTTGCAAAGGTACTCGCAAGAGATAGAGCTGTATTTAAAAGAAAAGTTTATAATTCTAGTTTTGGAAATAAGATGACTTTGTCCCAAGATGTTAGAGAAGAAGCAAAGCATCTTATTGCTTCTTCTTTCGAATTGTCCATGCCTCAAGTTTTGGACCATGTAATGACCAATGGGCCATTCATTAAAGGGCATGTTGAGGTCAGGAATAATCTTTTAGGTAAAATCCGTTACGAGGAGTCTCCTACTGTAACAATGTCTCAATATGGAGATCATAATTTTTTGGTTTTTACAGAGCAACAGAAGGCAAAAGAAGGATCGACTATTATCGAAAACTTCCTGGGACTTGAGTC
Source organism: Bacteriovoracaceae bacterium (assembly GCA_023146355.1). Classification (GTDB taxonomy): domain Bacteria; phylum Bdellovibrionota; class Bacteriovoracia; order Bacteriovoracales; family Bacteriovoracaceae; genus JAGLCH01. Next base: position 3,525 of record JAGLCH010000306.1, read on the forward strand.
TCCTAGAGGAATTATGTTTCAGTTAAAAATAGAGAATTCTAAAAATGCACTGAAGTTGTTAACAGAACTGAAAAAGTACCTACTGGCATCCTCAAATTGGTATTTTGATTACAATAATGTATTTTCAATACCACTTGCGGAAAGTGACTTCACTCCATTCTCTATAATGGACTATATCTTTGACGAAAATATCACGCCCTTAAAAAGAAAAGTATTAGAAGACTACGCATATCACTATTTCTTTGATCTCTCTGTCGATGCCATAAAGTCAAAAGATAATGGCCACATCCATGCGGTATCTGCAGCTCTGAATAGACAGTTCCTTGCGGGGAAAATAGAATGGAATCATAAAGTAATTAATAGTGAATATTTAGGTTATATCAAAACTCTTCGAATCGCTTTAAATAATCGCGACCATAGCTACTTTGGTCTTTAGGGAGATCTTATGGATTATTTTTCAACAAGTCTTTATGGAACAATTCAGGGTGTGACAGAGTTTCTTCCCGTAAGCAGCAGTGGTCACCTAGCACTTTTACCTAAGCTACTTGGGATTCCTGACCCCGGGATGTTTTTTGATTTGAGTATGCATCTTGGTACAGCAATGGCGGTCACTGTTTACTATCGTGATGAGATTCTTGATATTTTAAAGGCATTTTTTCGATTGTTTAAGTTTGAGGGAACGAATTATCCCAATAAGTTTTTCGCTCTAAATATGTTCATCTCAACTCTATCAACATTCATTGCAGTTCTCTTGATTAAAAAGTTTGCTCTTTCAGTTGGAAGAACATCTCTTTTTATTGGAATTAATCTCATTGTATTTGGTGCTTTAATGTATCTTTCTGATCGAAAGAAGCAAGATGAGTCTATCTCTATGGTTGATTCAGCCAACTACTTGAAGGCCTTCATTATTGGTATTTCTCAGGCCTTTGCCATCTTTCCCGGTGTCAGTCGTTCCGGGATCACTCTAACTGCTTCTCGATTCATGGGGATGGGCCGTAAAAAGGCGAGTGATTACTCATTTTTACTTTCTCTTCCAATTATTTTCGGGGGCTTTGTTTTTCAACTTATTGAGATGAATGGAAATGTTATTGCATTTAACTATAGTGAAATCATTTATGGAATGCTTATTTCTTTTCTCGTAGGAATTGCCACTATTCATTTCTTCTTGAAGACTATTTCAAAAATAGGTCTTCTTCCTTTTGCGATCTATAGGGTTTTTCTCGCCATTTTTGTATTTGCTTACCTAATGTAGGTCTCTATTGAGCACAACGGATTAGGTTGAAATTTGTAGAAGATGATAGGTCAATGGAGTCGTCATTAGGGAAGCAGTATATATGGTTATTCCACTTTAGTCCGGCATCATAGTAATCTGCAATATTTTCAAAATTTGAAGCTGCTGCATTACTATCTACATATCTTTTTTTCGTTTTAGTGCTAGCTTCTTGTCCCGGGATCTTTAGGTAGGATAGGGCAACACCGTGGTGTAGTATTCCTGAGGCACATGCTTTCTTTGCACAAGCTAGCTGAATAACAAGATTGGGGTCTTTGATATGGCCCGTTTCAGAGTCATAGCTATTGTCTTGAAGTCCTTTGCCTTCAGAGGATATATTTCGATTAAAGTAAAGTGAAACGTTACTGTAGTCAGGCAATGCACAGCGACCTGATTCATTGTTTATAAACCCAGAACAACAAATATTGTCAGAATCTCCATCCTCAACTTTCTCCCCAACACCCAAACAGCAGCTGACTTCGTCTTTGGAAAAAATCGTTTTAATCTTATCCGAAAAGTTTGTACTATCAGTTGCTGAGTAGAGCTTGTCGCTATTGATATCTTTATATTCAGCAATAGCAGCTGGATTAATGGTATCTTTTATCAGTTGATTGTTAAGTACAAATTGAAGATTGTAGTCAACGAGACAGTGTAGCTCAGAAAAGTCATCACCTTTGACAGCAACTTGAGGAACGCCTGTCATCTCTAGAGTTCCAAGCCAATTGAATACTTCTGTGCTTTCTGCCTTTGAGGTGGAGCGATAGAGACAATTAACATCATCCGGGTCAGTTACGTGATTACAGCTAAAGCCCTCGTAGTTATCTCCACACAGGGCCGGATCTCCGATGCCAGGAACACTTTCAGGACATACCTTCCAATTGAGACACTTGAAAATTTCTTTTGCAATGGGTTGAGTTTTAAGTGGACCCCATTTGTGTCCTCCGCCATTTTCATCGCTGCTAAAGTTTCTGACCCAAGATTGTGAGCAACATGTTCTAGTTGCCACAGCATCAAATGTAGAAAATTGATTGTCTAGAGCTGTATTTACATCGGTGCAGCCACCAGTGAGTACACATTGGTCGTGAGGGGCCTGCTCTAGTGGTTGAAGGGTACCATCCTTAAGTTCCTTATAAACTGGGGCCATTCTTGAGTTTCTATTTGCTGCTCCAAAACTGAGGTCGATTCCTGCAATTTTATTGGTGGTAAAGACAGCTTCTCCGAGCTGATCTTGGTAGGTACCAATTGTTAGTGACTTTCCAAGGGCACGACAGCAGACATTATTTTTTAGTCTGTAGGCCTCTGAACCATCCCTCTCTTTTTGGGCACAGGTGAGGTCTTCCTTCCAGTACTTAACCTCGTACTCGTTAAGGATGCTAGTAACGCTGGTACTTGACTCATCTATTTCCTGAACACGAGTTGAGATAAATGATGATGGGGCACAGTCAAAATTTGTAAAACAAACTGATCCTGCTGCCCTTAGGCAACGATTTTCTTCTAAACTAGGAGAAAGTACTTCTTTTGATTCAAAGTTTTTTAGAAGATCATTTTCAGAAATAATACCAAGGAAAATCATAAGAGCATTAGTTGATAGTGCCTGTGTTCCCGCAATTTTCATTATTCCCGCATCATTTAGACTCTTTGAAAAATAGTCTGACTGAAGGTGAATGTAATCATTTGTCTCATCGATTATTGAGCAAGAGCTTAAAAAATGATCGGTTTGAAGGTCACTAGGTGTCATCCCAATCATATTCACTTTATCACCATTAGATGATGTGTCTGGGACTGCTTGGTGTTGCCCCATGATTGTCTGATTTCCACTAGAAACATCACGGCCTGGAATACAGATCGCAGTGACGTTATTTGTACTGAAGTTGCTGCCAGCACTGCTATCAACTCCCATAGCGAATATAGGGAGTTCTTCGCCATTGTACAGTAGTGGTCTTCCAATAATTGGGGCCCCTAGTCCAAATGTATGATCATTTGTACCAAGCTTTGCATTTTTATACTGGACGGATAGTCCATATCTATTAATTTTGCTGTTAAATCTTGAGAAGTACTTACCGTGCTGAAACTGCTGACAATAGTTATTCATTGAGCAGGCGCCTAGTCGTGATGACTTTGTTTGGTGGTAAGTGCTATTTTCAGTTTGGCCACTATAGTCTGGATGGCAAGGGGCGCCTTTTCCTCGGTATACGCAGCGCTTAGTTCCACCATCTTCAATATTGATATTGGCAACAATATCTTTGAGAAAGGCATCAATACTTAGTTTTGGGATTTCAAGAGAGCTTTGGTCAAAGCTTGGCCATTTCGTTCTGATGCCCGCGACATCTGTGCAGGCGTAATCCCAGCCAAGCTGTGCAGCACAGTCTCTGTCGCTTTCACAGTAGTGGTACTTGCGGCACTGGGCACCAGTTGTCTCATGGTCCTCAGTAGGAAAATTATCATTATTTCCCGAGATGGTGATATCTGTAATAATAATACCAAAAGTCGAATCCTCGGTGAGGTCTCCAAAGTGTCCGTTAATCGCAAGGTAGAGCTTGTCTCCCTTTGCTCTAATTTGTCTTTCATTACCAATAGCAAACCAACTCACACCGTCAAAAGATCCGATCAATGCGCCATAGTCAAAGCCAAACCAATCTCTCTGGTAGCCATTTGAAAATAAGAAGTGCTGGGCGGATAGCCTATTGAGACGCTGCTCTTTACGATCAGAATCAGGTGCATGGGTCCATGGAATCATCGTTGCTGGAACGTAGCATGCGCGACCAAATTTCATATCATCGGCACGGTACGCCCTACTATCGAGCTTATTTGTTGGGCCAGAGGAGTAAGTACTATTAAAGAGAAGTTCAGGGTTGTACCCGCCTCCTTTTACTCCGCCGAAGCTGTCGGGAAAGAGACGCGAAAGATGGCCGTAGTAGTCTGTTCCACAGTTTAAACAACTACTGAAGTTACCTGTCCTAACAATTATATTATAGGTATGACTTTTTTCTACTGCAATTTCCTTGGCAGGTTCAGCTGAGCCTGGTGTATCACTAAAGCTCCCGTAGATTTCATTAAAGCCAATATACTGCGTGACATTATTAGGCTTTAGAAGGTCTCCGTTTATGTATTCAAACTTGTTTCCCTCTTGATACTGAATACTATCAGGGCCAGTTCCTGAGGATATAACTGTTGGCTCAATTTTAGATTTAGGAACTCCATTCGGATCAAAAAGCCTGTGGGGAACACTTTTTGCGGTAAAGTTAAAGAAACGCTTTTGTTCAAGCTGCTGATCGGAGGGGTCAGAGTAAGTACATTCGTAATTTATGATACTAGTATTTGAACCATCATAAACCGGTCTTAAATTACAGTAGTCCGTATTATTGCTACACTTACAAATCTCAACGATTCGGTCTAGCGCTATCTTTTTCTGTTGAAGAACTTTATTACCAGATACTTTGAGATCCACATAAAAAGAAATTTTAACTAGCTGAGTATCTTGTACCGCAATATTAGTTCCAAGAAAGAGTACCTCTGGAGAGGTTCCGCCAGCGAGTGTCCAGTGGATTCCTTTTTGTTTTCTATAGCCATCTACTTCTACAATTATCGATCGACTGGTATCTGCATAAATCGGTATAAGAAACTTATTACTTGCCGGAAAGTGATCATCTGTTTTTGCTAAATTTTTTCCCTGAATATAGATCTTATAGCATTTTGCCAAGGTCGAGTTTATGGAGGTGCAACTCCCATCAATAGTATAACGAACCGTGAGGTCATTGTTTGGTGCACTTATTCCCGGCGTATAGGTGATATTAGTTATTTTTGTAGGGTCAGTTAGAATATCGTTTCCATCATCGATGGTGAAGTACGGGCCGCCAGTGGTGAAGGCACGATCTTCAAAGAGAACCTTTCCGGCGTAGCTAACTTCATAGAGTCCATGGGACGGCATAGGAACAGTACCCAGAGTATAATTAATGGGTCTTCCTGAATAAGTTGTACCAAAGTGGCGATCATCATCACCAGTTGTATAGGGGCCCGCTGCGGTGATGTCTTCATAGCGGATAGTGCAAACTGACATTTCTCCCTGAATGGGGTTGGTGCACTCATAAAGCTCTTGTAGTTCTTGAAAAGGTTCAATTTCACTTGTTGGTGGAATGACAGGAGTATCAATAACTGTTCCATTACTAAAGTTTTCACACATAAAATAAATATTAGGCCAATCTTTGTAGCTACTTTGATTTGCCTCAAATGCGGCACTTGCCTGTGGGTAATCCGCGTGAAACTTGGCCCCTGGTTTAAGTGCCTTATCGTCGACACAGATATTTCCACTACAGCAATCAAATCCTCTAGGACTACATTGTGAATTGTCTGTACAGCTCGGGACACCTGGAGTCGGAATATCGTTTAGGTAATCAATTCTGATATCAAGGTAAGAGCTATCAATATCGGTGATCTGCTCTCCGGTAGTTGAGTAGAAATCAATCTGGCCACTATTTTGAAAGCTGGCAACACACCCATCACACACATTTTTGAAATCAAAAGATATGGTTCGAGTAGGATAGGTACTTGCTACTATGGATTGAATTGCTGGTGTATTACAGAACAGTTTATTTACGATGGCGTCTGCCGGAGAAAATCGGTAGTGGTATTCCTTGAGGTTTGTTTGGTAGTCATAATCAACTACGCGCTTAAGGGCGATAACTAGTACTTCATTCTTTTTACTTTGGGGGAAGTTTGCGACAAAACAACTTGCACCTACAGTGTTCTGTTTAAGGTAGGGGTGAATATCTCTTCCTCGCAGAAAGATATCTGATGTGTAGTTTGATTCAATAACGAGAGTTGTTGAACCTACAGAGTCTTTTTCGAAATAGTTTTTGTTGCCGACAGGAGCATCATTGGTTGGGTCTTCATCTGTGATACTTGTGGAATTGAGGTTTGTTCGTTGGGCACTGTTTACAAGACATCCACTCAGGATTGTACAGGCGAAGAGGGCCAGTATGACTTGAATGAATTTGTGTAAGGAACCTCTGATCATAATTCAATCCACTTTTGTTTTCCAAGCCTAAATAACAAGGTTGGTCACTACATTATAGTATGTCTCAATATTAGAAGTATAGTGCTTTTGTAAGCCCTCGAAATATGGAAGACCCTGCGAGAGTTTCCATTTAGGGTATTAGTACCATGTCCGATAAGTACTACAAATTACAAAGGAAGGTTTATGAAAGCAGTTGTAGTAATTTTATGTACACTATCAGCACTTAGTACTTTTGGGGGGCCAATAAATTTTTCAGGTGGTGAAAATGTGTCAAAAGGTGAGGCCAAAGCAGCGATCAAAGACCTCGTTGAAAATACAACAATGAGCAAAGAGATGATGAGTAAAGTGATCGATCAGTTGATCGCGTCGGGTCAAATATCAAAAACTGACGGTGATGCCACTAAGGTGATGCTTAAAAATATGAGCAAAAAAGATTTAGCTGCGTTAAAGAAAACCATGGTAAATATGATGAGTGCCAAGATTAATCAGATGAAATTTCCTAAGTCAAAGCTATAAGATCTAAGATTTTATAGTAGCCATACATTGTAAATTTAGTTTTAAGAAAATCCCTCGTCCCTTTGAAGTGGTGTACAACTGCTCCACTTGTTTTTTCTGTAGAGTAACCAATGCACACCGTCCCCACAGGCATGGTATCTGTTGCCCCTGTTGGGCCCGCAATACCTGTGAAGCTAATTCCAATATCTGAGCCAAGTATTGTTCTTGCGCCAATCGCCATCTCTTTTGCAACCTCGACACTTACTTCTGAATAGGTTGCAATCGTGCTTTTGCTAACCCCAAGGGAATTAATTTTAACTGGGTTCGAGTAGCTAACAACTCCTCCAGTCAATACGGCAGAGCTTCCTGAAATATTTGTCATCAGATTCGCGGCAAGTCCACCAGTGCATGACTCTGCAAAAGACACCGTCAAACCTAGCTCGCTCAATAATGAAAAGACGTACTCTGGGAGTGATTGATCGCCAACCTGCCATATATAGGGACCTAGCTTAGAATTAAGAATGATATTACTAACTTTATTTGTGTCTTGCGTAGAGCACTCCACAGAAAGTATGACGCCTCCTGGAGTAGGGAGTGAGCTGACAGCTCCAAATGGCTCAAGTGTACTCCACAGTTCAGGGCATAGTGTCCCAAAAAGAACCTCCTCTGGTACTTCCCTGGTGCAAAAAGTAACTGTTTTTTTATTTTGAAGAGGAATTGCTAGGGAACCGATCTCTTGATCTATAATGCTTTTAAATTCCTGTGGAACTCCGGGAAGTGCAAGGATTGTAGTGGATTTTAGATGATACTTAAGGGCCGGAGCGTGACCAACTGGATTATTGAGGGGGATCATCCCTTTCGGAATTCTGTGATACTGGTTCAGCTCTGGTATCCACTCACGATTTTTTCGGGCATAGTTCGCTTTGACGACCTCAATAGCATTACTATCTTCTATAAGAGGAAGATTCAGAGCTTTTGAAAGTGCAAGTTTCGTTCGATCGTCACCAGTTGGGCCTAGACCTCCAGAGGTAATAATAAGATCTGAACGATGAAATGATGAGGCAATTTCCACGGCAAGGGAATCGAGATCATCTGCTATTATTACAATGCGTCCAATGGAGTGACCCATGCTCTTCAGGCAGTGTGACAAATAGGGCCCATTTAGATCAGTAACTTTACCTTTTAAAAGTTCATCACCAATAAGTATTAAATCGATTTGCATTAAGTTTCCTTTGCTCTAAAATAATCCCTTATTTGATTATAGGTAATTGGGATAATAATGAAAGTACAACTTAATATAGATTTCGAAGCTTCCGTCGAGAAAGCACTAAAAAATATTGTTCAAGATTTTGTTGATTTTAGAGTCCGCTCTAAATCTCTAGACGCTCGAGGTATTAACCGAGGCAAGCGTCCGAAGTACAACTACACAGTTGAAGTGATACGAGCAGGGGAGAAATTTGAGTTCCCGGACGATGAAATTAAAGAAGTTTCACCACTTCAGTCGAAGCCAATCATTGTTGGTGCAGGACCTTCAGGTCTTTTTTGTGCCCTTCGACTTTTAGATTATGGGATACCTTCTATCATTATTGAAAGAGGAAAGGCCGCTTCAGAGAGGATGCGTGATATTTCAAAATATTGGCGCTATGGTACTTTAAATCCAGAGAGCAATGTCTGCTTTGGAGAAGGTGGAGCCGGCCTATTTAGTGATGGTAAATTAGTCACACGCGTAAAGTCGCCTTTTATCGGTTATGTTATGCGCCGTTTGGTGGATTTTGGTGCAGATGTTGATACTGCCTACCTCTCAAATCCCCACTTAGGCTCAGATCGTCTCAGAAAAATTATTACTCTTCTTTCAAGCTATCTCAAAGATAATGGGTGTGAGGTTCACTATCAAAGCCGAGTTAAAGAGCTTCTATTCTCCGATGATAAGTCGCAGGTGATTGGAGTTAAGACTGCCGATGACTCTCAGTTTAAATCAAATCATGTGGTACTTGCCACAGGTCACTCTGCCCACGAAATGTATGAATATCTTTTAGAGCAAGGTGTTGAGTTGAAGCAGAAAGACTTTGCGGTTGGTGTGCGAGTCGAGCACCCGCGTAGTACCATCGACTGTTCTCAGTTTGGCAAGTTTGCAGGTAATGAGTCTCTGGGAAGTGCTCGTTATAGATTGAGTTATAACAATGAAAATAGTGAAAGAGGAACCTATAGCTTTTGCATGTGTCCTGGAGGCTACGTGCTCTCTACTAGTACTATCGAAGACGGTATCGTTACTAATGGAATGAGCAACTATAAGCAAAACTCTAAGTGGTCAAACTCAGCAATGATTGTCACAGTTAAGGCCGGGAAAGACTTTCCAAGTGACGACATACTTGCTGGACTAAAGTTTCAAACTGAAATTGAAAAAAAGGCATTTGAAGTTTCAAAGAGAGTAGCAACAGGTCGTGAGCTTCCCGCAGATACCATTGGTAATTTTGTCGAAGGGATCGTCTCTAGTGATCCTCTACCTGTTTCTTCAAGTCCATCTCATGTTGTAAGAGCAGACATGACTGAGATCCTACCGCCATTTATCATCACCGAATTGAAAAAAGCATTCCGCCATTTTGATCAAAAAATAGATGGTTTTATATCTCAAGATGCTCTGTTGATTGGACCCGAAACTCGAACGTCTTCTCCTATTACAATTGTTCGTGATAAGGATACATTTGAGTCTGTAGGAGTACGCGGTCTTTATCCCTGTGGAGAAGGTGCAGGATATGCAGGAGGGATTACTTCTTCTGCAGTTGATGGAGTAAATGTTGCCATGAGTATCATGCGTAACGAGGGACGAATTGAGAAGGTATAGTTATGTTTTATCATTGTGATACAAAAGTTGAAAAAAAATACGATGTAATCGTCATCGGTAGTGGACTTGCTGGGATGACTGCGGCAAATAAACTGGCCCGCGATGGACGCTCTGTTTTACTTCTTGAGGCCCATGCAAAACTTGGTGGTTATGCCACATGGTTTCACCGACAGGATCACGTTTTTGATGTGTCTCTTCATGGGTTTCCTTTTGGAATGAAGAAAACTTGTAAAAAATACTGGAGTCGAGAAATTGCTGACTCTATCGTTCCACTCGATGAAGTAAGGTTTATAAATCCTCAGTTTGAGCTTTCAACTAAATATGACAAAGTAGATTTCATCAAAATCTTAAATGAAAAGTTTGGTGTTACCCTTGAAACAGCTCAGTCGTTTTTTGATGAGCTTGAAGGAATGAATTTTTTCGATGACCGGGCCATTTTAAACCGCGACCTATTTGAAAAGTACTTTCCGGGTCGTAATGATATAGTCAGACTTCTAATGGAGCCTATTGTTTACGCTAATGGGTCTACTCTTGAAGATGAGGCCATTACCTACGGTATCGTTTTTTCAAACTTCATGAGTAAGGGAGTGTATGTCTATAAGGGCGGCACTGACCAGATGATCAAAAAAATGCAAAAGATCATGCTCGATAATAGTGTTGATATATTGGTTCGCGCTCTTGTGGATAAAGTCATTGTTGAGAATGGTGTCGTTAAAGGAGTTATCGTTGATGGGCATCCTATCTACTCTGACGCTGTTTTATCAAATGGAAATATCAAAACCACAGTGCTCGATATGGTTGGAGAGAATCATTTGTCGGAAGATTTTAAAAAGAAAACCGAAGGTGTTCGCCTTAATACCAGCTCTTGCCAAGTTTATATGGGCATTCGTAAAGGTGAAAAAATTGACTTCATGGGAGACTTAATCTTCTATTCAGACTCTGAGAAGTTTTCCAGTGATGAGCTTCTTTCTCCTGAGATCCATAGTCAGACTTTCTCTGTTTATTATCCTGATATGAGGCCTCATCGTGGTGACCGCTATACAATTGTCTCTTCCTCAAATGCTCGCTTTGAGGATTGGGAAAATTTAACTGAGGATGCCTACCTCGATAAGAAAAAGTTCCTTGAAAAGAGGGCGCTAGATGTTATTGAGAAATTGGTACCAGGCATCACCGAAAAAATTGATTTTATCGAGTCTGCAACACCTACAACTTTCAAACGCTATGCTCATCATCAGAAGGGGAGCTCTTTTGGTACAAAGTTTGAGGGGTTAGATGTTAGTATGAACCTTCACAAAGAAGTGAAGGGTCTTTTCCATGCTGGTTCCGTTGGTATTATTATGAGTGGATGGCTAGGGACAGCAAATTACGGGATAATTCAGTCCCATGAAATTAGTAACTATTTAGATAAATAAATATTTGGAGAACATATGAATTTTAAAGATCAAGTTGTTATTGTTACAGGTGGAACAAGAGGAATTGGCAGAGGGATAACCGAAGCCTTTTTGAAAAATGGTGCTACTGTTATCGCAACTTATGTTGGTAACGATGAGCGTGCCAATGCTTTTAAAGATGAGATGAGTAGCTATGGCGACCGATTAGATTTAAGAAAGTTTGATGTATCTGACTCTGGCGAAGTAATAGATTTTTACACATCCCTCGATGTAACTTACCCATCAATTCACATCCTTGTAAATAACTCTGGAGTTAGAAAAGATTCTCTTATGGCAACTATGGGAGATGATATGTGGTCACGCGTAATTGATGTGAATCTTACCGGAACATTTAATATGAGTAAGCATGCAATTATGCGATTTATGAAAAATCGTTTCGGCCGCATTATTAATATAAGCTCTATCGGTGGCTCAATCGGATTACCCGGTCAGGCAAATTACGCAGCAACAAAGGCCGGTGTTGTAGCAATGAGTAAGTCACTTGCAAAAGAAGTTGCTAAAAAGGGGATCACCGTTAATAACGTATGCCCAGGATTTATTGATACTGAGCTTATTGCTGATTTGCCTGAGGATCAGGTTAAGGAATACAAAAAGCAAGTTCCAATGAAGCGCTTTGGTAAAGTTGAAGAAGTTGCTGATGCAGTACTATTTCTTGCATCTAGCAAAGCATCCTATATCACTGCCTCATCTCTTGATATCACAGGAGGACTGTAGTGGCATCTCAGGAAGTTTTGGATGCGATCCCCCAAAGACCACCCTTTCTTTTTCTCGATGAGATTCTAGAACGAGGCGAAAACTCTATTATTTGTAAAAAAAATGTAACTGGAAACGAAGATTTTTTTAAAGGTCACTTTCCGGGAAATCCTATTATGCCTGGAGTTTTACTTCAGGAAACCTGCTTTCAGGCAGGAGCTGCACTGATGAGTACCATTGGTAGCGGTGGACTTGGCGTTGTTAGCAAAGTCGAAAAGGCCAAGTTTAAAGGGATGGTACGTCCTGGTGATGAGCTTATGGTTTTTGTCTCTCTTGCTGAAAGTTTGGGCAATGCTTATTATTTTAAAGGGAAAATTACAGTTTTAGGGAAGACTGTGATGGCCATTAATTTTACCTGTGCTCTTTTGGAGGGTTAGATGGATTTTTTAGGTGTTGTGGATAAGACTTTTTTAATTACAGGGGTTGCAAATAAAAAGTCAGTTGCAACTTTTACAGCAAAAACTCTTATTGATGCCGGTGCAAAGATTATTCTTTCTGTGCAAACAGAAGATATGGTACCAAAAGTTCAAAATATTTTTCCAGATTCTAAAATTTATATTTGTAATGTTGAGTCTCAGGATTCAATCACCCAGCTTGGGAACAATATTAAAGCAGATGGCGTGTCCCTCTCTGGTTATCTTCATTCCATTGCCTTTGCAAACTTTGCAGAGGGAGTTAAGCCTTTTATTGAAACAAATATGGTGGACTTTCTCCAGGCCGCAAATATTAGTATGCTTTCGATGACCACTTTGGCCAACGCCATCAGAGATTCCCTAGAGCAAGACGCCTCCATTGTAACAGTATCTATTTCAAGCACTCGAGCGACAAGCTATGGCCTTTTAGGTCCTATTAAGGCCGCACTTGATGCTTCAGTAGGTTACCTTGCAAAATCTTTTTCTGAGTTCTCTAAGGTACGAGTTAATGCTGTTTGCGCAGGGCCACTTAAGACTTCTGCTTCTGCAGGGATTCCGGGATACATCAATAACTATCTCTACGCTGAAAAGCTTACTCTTCGCAAAGAAGCAATTAAAACCCAAGAAGTCGCTGATAGTATCTGCTTTTTATTAAGTCATAGGTCTAGTGGGATTAATGGAGAAAAAATTGTGGTCGATGCTGGGATTAATTCGAATTACTTTGATCAAGACATTGTAAATAAAGTGATGGAATAAAAGAAGAGGCCCCATCTAATCATAGACGAGGCCTTTTTTATTCTAGCACTTAAGGTGTTTGTAAAATGCCATATAGGACTTGTAGGTGTGGTAGATATCGACTTTAGAGGCGATTTCAAATGGTGCGTGCATAGATAGGAGGGGAACTCCACAGTCAATTACGTCCATTCCATATGCTGCTAAGAATTTTGCAATTGTTCCTCCGCCGCCTTCGTCAACTTTACCGAGCTCAGCTGTTTGCCACATCACACCGTCTTTATTGAAAGCACGTCTAAGCTCTGCAACAAATTCTGCATGGGCCTCATTAGAACCACCTTTGCCGCCAACACCTGTAAATTTAGTTAGGCAAACTCCAGCTCCAACCTTTGCAGCATTCATAGGCTCATTCACGTGGGCCCATTCTGGGTCGATACCGGCATTTACATCACTTGATAGGAATTTTGAGTTTTCTAGCGCCTTGATAAGTGTGTTGTAGTCGCCCTTTCCATAAAGTTGAAGGATATCATTAACAATTCTTTCAACAAGGTTAGAGTCTGCCCCACCATTACCACATGATCCAATCTCTTCCTTGTCGAAGAAAATCATGATCATATTTTCTTTTGATTTAGTCTTTTGAATATCAAATAGTGCCTGCATTCCTAGGAAGGCACAGATTCTGTCATCGTGTCCATGTGACCCAATAAAACTTTTGTCGAACCCTACGTCGCGAGCAGGTCCTGCTGGAACAAGTTGTAGTTCAGCTGACACAAAGTCTTGCTCAACAATTCCAAATTCATCATGAAGGTGCTTTAGAATATTCATCTTTACAGAATCTTTTTCTGATTTGAATTTGTATGGAATTGATCCAACTAAAATGTTGAGTTGCTCTCCTTCAATAATTGCGCTTTCAGGTTTTGCTCTTTGGCTCTTTGCTAGGTGCGGAAGGATATCATTAATCGTAAAAACTGGATCAGTTTCTTTTTCTCCAATAACAATATCAACTTGTTTACCATTTTCTAAAATGACAACTCCATGAAGAGCTAGTGGGCGTGCAACCCAATGCCATTTCTTGATTCCACCATAGTAGTGAGTCTTCATATATGCCATGTCGTGCGATTCATAAAGAGGGAATTGCTTTAAGTCAATTCTTGGTACGTCTACATGGGCACCATTCATGAGAAAACCTTTCGCAAAGTTTTCAATATCGTTTACGTTAACAAGTGCCCCAGCAACTCCATCGTAGCTAAGAAAGATTTTCTTATCAGATTTCTTTGCTTTTTTGATATTTACATAACCTTGTTTTTTGGAGAGTTTTTCAAGGGTATTAATTGATTCTCTTTCGGTCTTTGATATATTTAGGAATTTTTTATACTCTTCTGAAAGAGCGAATATCTTTTTTTCTTCAGTTGGTTTGATTCCCTCCCATGCTAATTTCTTTACAAAACAAAGCTTGTCTTTGAGCTTATCAAGTTCACTTTTAACAGCAGTTTTCTTTACCATGGAATCTCCCAGATATAATATGTTTGAAAATAGAATGATTATAGTAATGAGCATACTATAGATGGCATTTAAAATGAAACCCCCATATTGCTATGGGGCCGGAACTAATTAAATTTTTGAACAGATGTCAGCGATATCTTGTAACGGATATTCACTATAGTTGGTGATACAGTCTACTTTTGGCATTAGAGAGGAGGCCTTGGCACATGTTTGAATTGCCAATTTTTTGCTTTTTAATGCAGACATAGCAAAACGATAACATTGAGTCGGTGCTATGTTATTCCCTGCGCACAGGGCAAGTATCTCATCCTCATTAAAATTAAGCTCAAACAGGGTAATGCTCCAGCAGGTTCTTTCGCTATGGGGGAGGGAACCAATGCTGTTAAGGGTGGAGCCCATTGAAATTATTGGAATTATGGCCGCAAGCAGAAAAATTTTTTTCATTATTTACCTCTATTAATAATCTTTAAACACTTCGTATGTATAACCATTTGTAGGCTAATTTAAAACAGAGTGTGAAACTATGACATTATTAGCTTGCTAACTATTGTCGTGCTAACTAAAATGCTTGAATAACAACATAAAAGAGGAATAAATTATGGGAAGGCTAGATAATGAGATCAAGGATTACCGTGGACTTGAGAGTCATTTAAAGAATCCAGAGGTGGAGTCATTCGCCTCAATTATGCATATATCAAAATATTTTGATCTCTTAGCTGCCAGAGCACTTCAAGAGTTTGATATCTCCTTATCTCAATTTAAGCTTATGGCCGAGATCTATTTCACAAGTAAAAGGCTAAGTTTTAGTGATTTAAGCCGTGAACTTCATGTTTCTAGGCCAACAATATCTGGTCTTGTTTCGAGACTAAAGTGTAAAGGCTTTATTCATCTTAGTGAGTCAATAGACGACTCTCGTGTCTCATATGTTTTGTTGAGCGATGAGGGAGAGGATACTGTGCGAAAAACGTGTATTGCTTTTTCAACTTTTACAAAAGGTCTTTTTGAAGGCTTTGACTCTGATTCCGTTATTTCATCAAGTGTAACTTTGGAAAAATTATTAAAACGATTAACAGCAATAAAATCAATGGAGTTAAAATGAATCGATGGTTGATATGCCTCGTATTACCGCTTGCCATGATAGGAGCAGCAAACGCCTCTCAGACGTATGACTTATCGTTAGAGCAGTCAGTTAGCAGAGCGCTTAATTTACACGAGGCAATTAGTCTTTCTGAGGCCGATAAGGTGATTTCAGAGGCCAAACTTTTGTCGGCACGCTCTGGATTACTTCCCACTGTAACGGCAGATTATTCGCGAGTGAATTTTAGTAAAAGTGGAGCGTTAACACCTGCCGATAAGGCCTTTTCTAGTGGAAACGTTGAGGCAGTGGATTTAAAGGTTACTCAGCCCCTTTTTACATTCGGTAAGATTTATCGGGGAACTCAGATGGCGAAAAAGGGTGTTGAAATCAGTGAGATCGCGATTAGGGGTACCCGCCAACAAATCGCTTTTGGTGCAAAGGCACTTTATTATAAAGTTCTTTTTTCCCAGAGAAAGTTTGAAATTTCTAGTGAGTCCTATAATAACGCTAAGAAAAATCAGAGGCAGCTTCTAAACCGTCAGCGCTTTGGCCGATCATCTAGAGTTGACCAAGTTAAGATGGAGGCCGATATTGCAATGAGGGTTCCAAGTCTTAAGCTTGCCGAAACTGATTACAAGAATAATCTTCAGTCTTTGAAGGAGCACCTTCGTATCTCGAGAGCTGACAAACTCAAACTAACTCAGTCATTTGCAGATTTTAAAGTTCTCACCGCTCCTCGTATCAATATAAAAGCTGCTGAGGCAAAGCGACCTGAACTTGAAACAATAAAGAAGGCCATTGAAATAAGTGATTTGAAAATTAAAAATGCTAAAGCATCTTTCGCTCCAGATTTTGCTGCATTTGCACAGTACAATCCAACTCGGCATCATGAAGAATTTGATATGGGGGATTCAGAGTGGAAAACTACTACAAACCTTGGAGTGGGAATGTCTTTCTCATTTGGTGGAAGCAAGATTGGTGATCTTAGAGAGGCAGTAAATACGAAGTATAAAAATACCTATGCATACACTGTTAAAAGAAAATCATACCAAAATGAGCTCTCAAATCTTGTTGAGACATACGACTCTTTAATTGACGTTTTTGGAGCAGCAAGGCGATCTCATAAACTGGCAATAGAAGCATATAAACTTACAGAGTCGCTTTTTAAGTCGGGTAATATTTCACAAGCGTATCTAAATGATCGTGAATTACAGCTAACTCGAGCAAAACTAGGTGTAGCTGAGTCACTTATGAATATTCATATTGTGTATGCACAAGTTGAGCAGTTGGCCTCTTTGGAGGGAAGTTATGAATAAGAAAAGATTAGTAATTTATCTTGTTGTGTTGTCAGTGTTAGGCTTTTCAATGGTCTATAAGGCAGGAGTAATTAAACAGAGAAATTCTGCAAAGAAGGTCACAGTTGCTTCTATTTGGAAGGAGACGGGGATTCCAGTTCATGTTGCGGAAGTAAAACGAGGAACTGTTCCTAGGTATATGAAGGCAACAGTAAAAATTATCGAAAAAAAGATCCTTGAAATTACTCTTCCTGCAACTGTGCGTCCTTTTCTGTCAGATAAATTTGCAGGTGATATTATTATTGAAGGTAGACGCTTTTCTGGTCGGAGAGGAAAGGTCTCATCAGTCAGTCTGGATTATACTGGATTTCTTTCGATGAAAGCATTTCTTAAACATAAGCTCCCATGGAAGAATGGGTCTCTTAAAGTTGGCAGGATTCCCTATTTTTCTGCTGGAGATGGGGGGGAGTATTTACACATCCCTAATGGGGCCATTTATTCAGACTCTAAGGGAAGCTGGATATTCTCAGTTAAAAATGGAGTTCTCAACAAAAAAAGTGTTCAAATTATTCTTGGGAATCATTTGAATACTGCCGTTGATGGTGAGCTTATTGTTGGCGAAAAAATTGTTGTCAGCGACCAGAGAGATCTGGCCTCTGGCCTTAGAGTTAATCCTATTGAATTGTAGTTTGGGAGAAAGAAATGATTGAAACATTTGTAAAAAAACCAGCGATGACCATTATGTTGATTATGGTATTTGTCGTCATGGGCATGGTCTCATATTTTAATTTAATACAGGAAAGGACACCTAAGGTTGAGTTTCCAATGGTTACTGTTGATTTGGTTTATGCTGGGGCCTCTCCAATTGAAATCGAAAGTCAGCTTGTAAAAAAGGTTGAGGATGCAGTATCTGAGATTTCGGATATTAAGAGCATTAAATCTTTTGTTTTTGAGAACTTTGGCCGCGTACTGATCGAGTTTAAATTAAGTGCTGACGTAAATATCAAGTCGATTGAAATAAAAGATAAGGTCGAGGCAATCAGAAATGAATTTCCAGATAATGCTAATGCCCCTATCATTTCAAAATTTGATCCCTTGATGACTTCCGTACTTGATCTTGTTCTTCAAAGTTCTAAGCACTCCGATGTGGAGCTCTTTGAGTATGCTGATAAAACTTTAAAGAATAAGCTTACAGTTATCTCAGGAGTTGCATCAGTCGATGTTTCTGGAGGAAAAGAAAGGCAGATTAATGTTGTTGCAGACAATAATCTTCTCATAAAAAATTACCTCACTATCAATGATATAATCTCTGCAATTCAAAGTGAAAATATAAATATTCCAGGAGGTAGTGTACGTTCTACTCGAAGTAATACTGGGGTACGATTTGTAGGAGAGTTTGTTGATGTTGAGCAGCTTAAAAATTTAAAGATAAGTTCTCGGGAGGGAAAAGTATTTAAATTGAGCGAACTTGCTACGGTAGAGGATGGCCATAAAAAAGTTGAAACGATTACTACTTTTAACGGATTTCCATCTGTATTGATGTCTATCTTGAAGCTTTCTGACGGAAGTGCGGTTGATATTTCTCGTGAAATACAAAGAAAGATTGAGGTTATTAAAACCCAACTTCCCGAGGGAATGAACTTACAAGTTGGCTATGATTCTACGACCATTATTGTTGAAGATAATGTGGGAACAATGAACAACATTCTCATCGGTATTATTCTTACTGTTTTGATTCTGATGATCTTTCTTGGTGATATTCGAACTGCCTTTATCTCGGTACTCGTTATCCCTGCATCAATTATTTCAAGTATCTTCTTAATGGATATGTTTGGCTTTACTCTCAATATGATGACTCTTTTGGCCTTTGGTACTTCACTTGGTACTCTTATTGCCAATGCCTTAGTTGTTATTGAAAGTGTTTATTCCCATCTTGAGAAGGGGAAAGACCCTCAGACTGCAGCTATTGACGGAACAAAAGAAGTTCTCATTTCTGTTATCGCTTCTGCTGGTACAAATATCGTTGTGTTTACCCCAATTGCTTTTATGGGGGGAATTATTGGGCAGTTCTTTCTACAGTTTGGTTTAACCGTCGTATTTGCAACCCTTTTCTCCATCCTAGCTTCTATCAGCTTGACGCCAATGTTGTGCGCTCTGCTTTTACGGCCCAAAACTGAAAAGCAAAAAAAGGGTTTTAATCTTTTTGAGTTTATTACAGGTAAAGTAGACTCCGGTTTAAAAATATTTCTAGGGTACTATGAGAGCACTTATAAGTTTATTGTGACATGGCCTTTAACTGTTACAGTCCTTTTTCTCTTGCTCTTTGCTTCATCTTTTTTTGCTGCTGGAAAAATTGGATTCAACTTTTTCCCTTCATCTGACGAAAACTTTGTCCAAATTGATATTGTGATGCCAGAGGGGACGCCGGTTACCAAAACTTCAAAAGTTGTAAAAAAAATTGAGAGCTCTTTTAAGAAGTGGCCTGAGGTTGAGTCTTATCTTTCAAGTCTCGGTAAAGATGGTGAGCACAACGCAACGATAAAAATTAATTTAACAAATCGTTTGACTCGAAAAATGACTGACAAGCAACTAATTGAAAAACTCACGCCTTTTATAGCAACTATTCCTGAAGCAGATGTCACTGTAAGTGCTGCTACTCGTGGTGGCGCTGGTGGTGACATCACAATTAATGTTTACGCAGATGATTTTTCAACTCTTGTAGGTATATCAAAGGAAGTTCAAGATGTTATGAAGCAATCGGGCTTCTTTCGCTCTGTAAAGTCATCATACCGAACACCCAAAAATGAAATTCGATTTGAGGCAAATAAAGATACTATGATCGAACAAGGAGTAAGAAATTCCTACTTGGGTATGACTTTGCGTAATATCATCAATGGCAATGATGACAATACCTACAAAGAAAAGGGCGAGGAATACGATATAAACATTGAACTTCATCCTGCACAGAAAGAAGAAATAATTGATTTTGAAAAGTTTGGAATCTGGGGAAAAGATGGTCTAATTTCAATTGGCCGCTTAGGTGAGATGAAAACAGTTAAGGCAATTCCTCCAATTAGGCGTCGTGATAAGCGTAGAGTTATTGTATTTGACGGGTACCTGGCAAAATCGAGTGTCGGTCATGTTATGGGCGTATTAACTGAGAAGCTTAAGTCCGTTAAATTTCCAATGGGGTCTAGCTACGCATATGCTGGTAAAACTGAGATGATGAAGGAGTCTTCTCGTGAAATTGGTAAGGCATTTTTACTTGCAATCATTTTGACGGTTATGCTTCTTGTTGCTGTCCTTAATTCATTTCTTCTTCCAATTTCAATTGGGACAACGATCATTACATCTTACTTTGGTTCGTTACTCTTTCTCTTTTTCACAGACATTTCTATTAATATCGCCGGAATGATGGCATTTGTAATGCTTGTAGGTCTTACCGTTAATAATGCGATTATAATTGTTGATTATGCGATTCAAAAAATTGCGGAAGGGAAGTCTCCTATCGAGGGCTTTTGGCTTGGAGTGCAGGAGAAGCTCAAAACAGTAGTTATGACCACCTTAGCGATTATAGCGGGTACATTCCCTCAACTTCTTGATGTGGACGTTATGAAGTCTTCTATGGGGGCCGTAATTATCGGTGGGATGCTGGGCTCTGTTCTTTTCACTTACACGATCGTGCCTGCAACCTTTATTCTTATTTATAAGATAAAAGATAAAAAATTAATGAAGTTCAATCTTATGAAGATCAAGTGTAAAATCAAGAAATGTCACTGATAAGCACATACAAAGAAGGGGTCCAATGGACCCCTTTTTTATTGTAATCTTAAGTATTTAGTTTAGAATTTGAGTAAGCTATTTGGTGGCCTCGGCCGGACTTGAACCGGCACAGTCGTTAAACCGGGGGATTTTAAATCCCCTGTGTCTACCAATTCCACCACGAGGCCAAATATTTACTGTCAGGATGAAGTTTGATGTATTTAGGGAAGAGTTGTCAATCAAAAATTAGTTACTTTGCAATTTTGTGTCTAATTTTATTTACATCGTGCTCTGAGCTCGAAACTGAGATCGTTCAAAAAGATGCCGCAGATCCCGCATGGAACTCAGGCCCAGAGCGGTTTATTCAGCGAGAACTTTCAGGAGATATTTCAATTCACCCCTTTTATGACCTTGTCCCATTTTCAAGCAAGTTCGATAATGGGATTAATTTCTTTCCACTATTTAGTTCAAGTGACCACGCATTCTATGATTTTAATTTATCTTCAGGAAAGGTATTTGCGCGTCACCGGTTTTGTCCTCGTAAAGATATTTGGAAAAAGCATGGCGGTAAGCTGATTAAATCAAACTTTACATACGGTATTGTTCCCCGGCTCTTGGATCAGATTGGTATGCCTCAAAATATTCTTGTGTTTGGCAATTCTGACCTCTACAACAATTTATCAAAATCGATAGCTGAGTCTCACAGGGTTAGAGTTGTGGGAGGGGTGCTTGAGCAATTCTGTAAGGAGTACCCTTGTTCCACCTCAAACAAGTGGATTTCTCGTTTGGTTCTTATTGCCGTAGATATGAATGATAAAGAATTTTCTGATGTTAGAGATATCCCTGCATTAAAAGAGAAAGTTGACTGGAAGTATGCTCGAACTTTCTTAGAGAACCTTCAGGGGGGAACAAAATCGAATGGAAATGTTCGCCCGGCATATAGAGTTATTGGGGAAATTGATCCAAAGCGCTCACTTGATACTGCCGTAAAAAAAGGACACCTGTTTCGCTTTAAAGAGATGATGTCGCTAAAAAAGGGTTGTCATAAACTATATGACCATATCTGGAACTCAGTGTCGTTGGTTCGTGAGGGGAAAGGTAAGTATAAGACATTTAGCAAATTCTTTGCAGATTTTCATCCAGAATTTGGAAAGCAGTATCGTAATTGCTCAAAACTTGTTGCGGGGTCGACCTTAAACTCTAATATTGAGCGATTCTGGTTTTTTTCTTTTCTCAATGCATTCTTTGAAATGGAAAATGCAGGGTACATTTATCAATGTACTCGCTTGGTCTGGAAGAGAAACTTAGTTAACCCTTTTTCGGGCAAGCGCTCAATCGATCCCAGTAAAAACTTTAATCACTGCACTGATAGCGGATTAGATTATGCCTTTGAGATGGCACCAGTAATGCTTAAAGGTATCTCAACATCTGGACGCTCATACTCAAAATTTATCGAATATGATTCGGAAAGTTATGGCGGCCATCAGCGAGTATTTAGTTGGACCAGGTGGACAGGAAAAGAATATCAATGCCTTGATGATAAAGGTGATAAGGTAACTTCTGTAAAGGGGCTCTTCCCATCTGATATTGTTTGGCGCCGATTTTATAAAAAAAATATCAATCGATCTCTTTTAATTAAGTAGAGTTATGAATAAAAAAAAATCTAAAGAACAACCAGTTAAGAAAAGTATAAGACCAACAAATATCTTTGTTTTCGGTAGTAGCGCTCAAACTGTAGAGTTTGATTTAATGTTATCACCTCGTTTTAACTTTGATGAATCTCGATTTGTACGAGAAGTTGAGTCACCTCGAGATGCAGACGTTTTGATGGTGTTTGGCAGTGTTAACCACAAATGTGCACCTATCTTGAAGCGAATCTATTGTCAGATGAATGATCCTAAGTGGGTTATTGAAATTGCAGGAAATTTAGTTGTAGATAGCTACTCCGTCCTTTCATCCATTGATGAGGTTATTCCTGTAGACTTGTATCTTAATAAAATTTCACCTTCTCCTCTTGATCTTTGGAATGCCATTGGAGAGTTAAAATGACCACATTCTTTGCCGCCCTGGAGGCGGAGTTTCCTCAGATTAAGCGAGAAGAGTATGAGCTTTTTATTCCCATTTGTGAGCTTGAAGTGGTGCTCAACTCTTTGAGCGAGAAGCATGGATTTGTTTCACTATGTGATCTCATATGTATCGATCAGTTGAGTTCTAAGAACTGCTTTGTGCTTATCTATCGCCTGTCCAATATGCGTAGCTGTGCTCATCTTGATGTTATTGTTGAAGTTGATGAGCACATGATTGTTCCTTCTCTTGGATCTTTGTGGAAAAATTCTAAAGGCCTTGAGCTTGAGGTACAGGACCTTTTTGGAATTCAATTTTCTAGAGTTACCTCTGGGCGAATTTTCAACCATTATAAGTTTATTGGACATCCACTTCGAAAGGACTTTACTCCTAGCTCATTCGATTACTTATCGCACTCTGATATTGGCTTCAATCGGCCAGGATCTAGACTAAACGACCGACCTGAAAGTGAATGGATTAATATCGGCCCTTACCACGCAGCTACAGATAGCGGTATGCGTCTTATGGCACAGCTCTCTGGGGAAAAAATTATCAACCTCAACGTTGAGGTTGGACTTACCCATAAAGGGATTGAGAAGCGATTTGAACAACTATCTTTTAAGCAACTCGTAGTTTCGTCCCACCAAATGGATATTACTTATCCTGAAACATATAATATTTTACTTGCCGATTGTATTGAGTCGTTCTTTGGAATTGATATTCCAGAACGTGCAAAGGTTCTGAGGATTTTCATTCTTGAGCTTGAAAGAATTACTACACATCTCGACTGCTTAAGTAAACTATCCCGTTTTCTTAAAGGTGAGAAGTTGGCAGCATCATGTTCTCAAACTCGTGAAGTTCTGCAAGAACTCAATTCAAAAATATTTGGCCTACGGTCATCTGGTGGTGCCATTAGGTTTGGTGGTGTTACTGACATATTTAAAAATATTTCGATCTTTGAATTATTTGAATACCTAAAACAACTTAAGTCTCTTATTTCTAGCTCCCGAGATCTTTTCTACTCCCTCGATTCATGGATGCATGATCTCGGAGATATGACTCTTAGTTCAAAAAGTGCTATTGAATGGGGAATTACAGGGCCGGCACTTCGAGCGTCAGGTATCAACTGGGACCTAAGAAAACGCAACCCACACTACTTTTACAATGACCTCGTTTTCTCAGTTCCCTGTGGTGTTAAAGGGAACTCATATGATCGCTATGTTGTTCGTATTGAAGAGATGTTTCAGTCTCTATCAATCCTAGAGCAGCTGCTCGATTATATTCCGAGTGGTTCCCCCATAGCTGATCTCAGTTCAGTTTCTTTTGAGAAAGTGGGGCGTGGTTCTTCTTTCTTAGAGGGGCCCAATGGAGTTATTTCTGTAACGATGGAGTTTGGTGGAAAAGATATCCCTGAGCGAGTAAAAATTAGGCCATCAACTTTTCCAATGTGCTTAGCTTTGGAAGAGTTACTTGTTGGAAAAGAGCTATCTGATTCTTTACAAGGTGTCTTATCTCTAAATATTGTTCCTTGTGAAATTGATAGGTAGATTATGATAATAAATAGAAAAATCTATAATGGTGTAGGCTATCTTACTGTTGCAGTTAAGACTCTAGTTTTTGGAGTTGGTCGACTGATTAAATCTATTTTTCTACTTGAGAAAAGTGATACTTATCGAGTTCTTGAACGTGATGAACTTCACGACCTAGTGCTTTTTCCTAGAGTTATAAAAAATGATTCTTCTCGATGTGACTTTTGTTCTGACTGCTCTAAAATTTGCCCAACAGGCTCTCTTAAAGTGGAAAGAAATCGTGTCCAATGTGATTTATCTGTATGTACCCGTTGTGGACTCTGTCTAGAGGAGTGCCCTAAAGGTGTATTGGAAATGACGGGTGAATACTCAGTGACAAGCAAGGAAAGAAAAGGCAGTACCGTCAATATAATGTTTTAGTTCTCAGTACTGGTCATTCCCTCAATATTAACTTTCGCACCGGGATAGATCACAAGGTCTTTCGCTTTGATCTTTCCTTCTATTAGAGCAGTAGGGAAAATTTTAACCTTCCCTGATGAGTCAATTTCTCCAGAAACCTTTCCGTAAATCTCTATATCTTTACAAATGATTTTCCCAATAAAACTTCCTGTATGAGTAATGTGAAGCTCTGCTCCCTTCAGCATTTCAACAGTTCCATCAACGGGGCCGGCAATATGAGTTGGCCCCACAAGCTTAAAGGTGCCAGAGATTTCTGAACCAATTCCAAAGTATGAAAATTTTTGATCTCTTAGATCGATATAGTCTTGCATTGTTGGCCTAGGGAGTTTTGGGGGTTAGGTTTTTAACAAATATAAGATCGCCACCTCGAGAAAAGATAAAAACTTTATAGACCATATGATCCTTAGAAGCTTCAAACTCTTTTTTCGAAATTGGAAGAACTGCACGAACTGGCCTAAAGCGCGAAGTGGTGAATGATTCACCATTTGCAAAGTTAATGAATTCACTTCCTGTTTGTGTGATTGTATTCGGATAGAAGTAGTATCCAGATCCCGTCTTAACAAGAATGTGGAAGTAGCCGCTTATCCTTTTATTTCCCTTAGTTATATTTACCAAGTTGAAGTTTAATTTAGTTTCTTTTTCGGTTGAAGAAACTGAGACCTTCTCTGCTTTAAAGAAACTGTTTTCAGTTAGGTCTAGTTGTGCCGGAGGAATAGAGAATAGAAGCTGTGAGTTTGTAATCTTACTCTCAGTCGTTTCAAACTTCTTATACAGTTTTTCAGTTTCATCTTTCGCTGTTACCACTTCTGTTTTAAGCAACTCAATCTGGGTGCGAAGTCCTGTAACCTTCGATGATTCTTTTTTATTAACAAAGATATTAAGCTGAACAAGACTGATAATACCCGCAATAAAAAAGATGGTGCTTATTGTTGGGAAAAAGATGAAGAAGGAACGGAGTGTGCTTTTCTTCATTTCGAAAAAACGAGGAGGTCTCTTATATTCATAAACAATAAATGAGATTTTATTTTTTAGCTTATTTTTCATTGAGTTATTGTCTGGTTAGGTGCAAAAAATCTCATTGAAGGACTGAATTGAGACAGATAGTTCTCAGGGTTTTGAACCTTTCTCCAGTTTTCAGAAATTATTTTCCAGTTATAGTAGTTGTCTTTTTTTAGATAAATAGTTTTTAGTCCAGTATCCATAATAGTTTTCGACTGGTACTTTTGGATAAAAGTTGCAACCGCATATCCTTTTGTCTTTAGGATTGAAAGATTTGTGATTTCAATAAGAGGTGCTCCAGGACTGCTGAATACTGCCCTCTTGTAGCGCTTGTAGGAGCTTAGTGCGCCCTTGCGACTGATGAATTCCTTCGGGTGGTAGTATGAAATATAGCTGTCAATATCCTCCATCTTCCATGAATCAAGCCACCCAGAAATTACATTTTTAATCTCTATTCTATTTGATAGCCAGTTGTCTTCCTTCAGATAATTTAGTTCGTGTACCGACACAAGCTGAGTTTTTGAAATCTCAATATAAGTAGAAATTTCTTTCAAGTCGTTATTTTTCACAACAAAGCAACCGCGTGAATCGAGACCCTTATCTATTCTAGTTTCATCGTTTGTTGAGTGAAGCCATATGCCTCCACCCGATTTCTTGTTGTTTCTATCTATGGGGTTTGGGTAATCGAGAACAAAGGCCCCAACTCCGTAGATCTTACCAACATCACCATAGCGACTTAATAGCTCATCATTAGTGATAAATGAGTTGAGGAAGTAAATCCCCTCAGGAGTTCTATGGTCTCCTTCAAATATCTTATTGCCTGCTTTTTTTCCTGTTGCCATATCGTATGACTTTACAAGTTTTGGATAGCTGTCGTTGTTTTCAAATAGGTGAAGCTTGTGAGTAGACTTCTCAGCAATGAGAACATGATGAGTCAGCGCTGCGTCTAAATAAATTAGAGGAGACGGATAATGCTTAACCTGTGCCTGACTTGCAAAAGAATTAATACTGAGAAGGACAGCGAGGCAATAAAAAATATTTAAAAAGAGCGATTTAAAGCGCATTTTGTTCATTTGACTACCTTTTTATGAAGAAAAAATACCTTTTTTCCTAAAAAAACAACATTTTACATAATATTAATACGTTTATTAGCCGATTATAAAGTAGAAACTTCTAAATTTAAACGATTTTTAAGATCAACTATTATGAAGCTAGCACTATTTGGAATTGATATTAATTTTGACCTAGACTCTCTCTCGATTGAGAGCGCTAAGTCGTTGAAATCATACGGCGAACTTCTTTCTTTTTCAGGAGGAGAGCGTACATTGGTGTTAATTTCGGCCCAGATGGATCAAATCGAAACTATATTCAACTCTTGCCAAGAAAGAGATGAAATTATCTCTATCTTGGTTGGAACAGAAGATCAGTTTGAATCTGCTGCCCAGGCCGGAATTTTATCCGATGGATTTTTAGTAGCACCTGCAGGTGTAGAAGATATTGAAGAGTTATTGAGTGATTACACATTGACCTATAGGCCTGTGGAAGTTGATCCCAGTGATTTTGATGAAAGTAACAAAATTGAGGAAACGATGCCTAACAAAAAAAATGAAATTGAGCTCGGTGATTTTTCGGGTGTGACAATTGATATAAACCAATCTGACTTAGCCTCTGAAGAAATACCAACAAGCTATGCTGGTGGTATTGAACTTGCCATAGGTGAAGAGAGTGAAGTTCTGGATATCACTGGTATCGGCGACGATAGTGACGCTGGGATTTCCCTTGAAGAACTTGGGGATAATACTGGTCTCGAAATTTCTACCGGTGAAGATGAA
>JAGLCH010000307.1 GCA_023146355.1 Bacteriovoracaceae bacterium
ACTTCAATCAGAGAAGGCAGCACTTTAGTCCTATTATATGTAGGGGACTTTAGTTACAATTAGTAATAAGTCGTGGATTTAGGGTTTAGAGGTTTAATATGAGTGGTGAATTAACAGATGTAGAGAAACTTATATTGGCCAAGTTAGACCAGATCGATAAAAAACTAACCAATGACACTCTACAAACTAGGGCCACGGCCGCCACAGCATATTCAAAATTTGATGAGAAATTAACCAAGGTTAGAATAGCTGTTGCAAGTATGACTGTTATTATTGCCTTGGTTACAAGTAGCATAACTGCTACCGTAGTTATGAGTATCAAGGATACTTTGGCACAACCGGCCATAGTACAAAACAAAGAGGACTAGACATGGTAGAAACAACAGTAGTTGAGACAGTGGTAGACGCAGTAATTGCTCCTAAGAAATTAACCAAGGGCGATATTCTTGCGGTAGTTAAAGAAGCAGGTATTGAACTAGCAGAAGAAACAGCAGTTGCAACTGTTAGACAGGCATTCGACATTATCGAAGTACTTGCACCAAAGATATCTTTAGGTCTTGGGGCAATGGTTCCGGCAATGAGAAGAATCATAGAACCACCAATCCTAGCATTACTAGATAAGATTGATGGCCAGGACAATCCTGACTACTAGAGTCAGACAAAGAGATAGTAAAATAGATTGCAAAGGCCTCCAATTGGAGGCCTTTATATTTTCACAACTGTAGGAATGGAGATGTCACATGAATGCCGATGATATAAATGGAACAATAGATAACCTAGAGGACATTGCTGAGGATGTTGCAGAAAAGTATCTTCTAAATATCGCATTGATGGCAGTACTTGGAACGACCACAGGGCCATTTGCTTTTATATTGAGACCGCTTATAATAAAGATATTAGAGCTAACAGCGTTTAAGTTTCTAAAGTATGTGAAGAGAAAGGCACAAAAAAGAATAGATATAATAGAAGGCAAGATGATTATCAGAGATGTTAATAAGGCCGTGGAGGATGGAGATGAGAACGATTACATTATTGCTATTGGCAAGTACTAGCCTGTTACTGGGGTGCGATGACGCTGTATTAAATATAGTTCTAGAAGATACTTGCATACCTCAGTCACGATTCGGTGCCGCTTATTGCGGTGACTATTCACTGGGCCAAGTTAAATTTATTACCGCATTAGAGAAGAGGGACATCTCCCAAACAGATGATGCTATCTGCATCTCCAAAGAAGAATGGCTATTAAAGCTACGACCAGCACTTAAAGAAAATATCCGAGTTAAAAAGGATAAAAAGAAAAAGTTGTTGCTTGATGGCAATCTACATCTACGACAGATCTACAGCTTAGAATAATCTGTCGCCAACTAAGGCTTGTGGGTGTACCACCCCTCTAGTACACTAGAGGGAGGTCTTGCCATAAGACTCTACCGTGTAAATCTCTCTCTCTAAGTAGCGGTGTTACTGGGCCTCTGTAGCAATACAGAGGCCCTTTTATTCCTGTAACACAGTGTTAATCACTAATAGTTTCTCGGTCAATCTATGCCCAATATATTGATCTTGTGGTGAGCC
>JAGLCH010000308.1 GCA_023146355.1 Bacteriovoracaceae bacterium
CCCAAGAATGAAAAAGAAATGTGCTCATAATCTTATAGATATCCTTGTAATCGTTGTCTGTGCATCACTATGTAGGTTTGATGAGAGCTGGAAAAGTATTGAAGACTTTGGAGAATTAAGAAGAAAGTGGCTTGAAAATTTTTAGAACTGCCCAATGGAATACCATCAATGGATACAATGAGGCGGGTATTCTTGCTAATTGATCCTATTGAATTTCAAAAATGCTTCTATGAATGGGGCGATGGTTTCAGAGAGAAGATTGCAGAAGAAACTATCGCTATCGATGGCAAGTGCTCAAGAGGGTCTCGTGATGATAAGCTTGGTAAAAAAGCAATTCACATAGTTAGCGCTTGGGCCAATGAGAATCAGTTAATATTAGGGCAAGTTAAAGTTGATGAAAAACCTAATGAGATTACAGCAATTCCAAAGCTGCTTGAATTTCTTGATCTGGCCGGATGTACTGTAACGATCGACGCAATGGGAACTTAGAAGAAAGCAGCGGAGAATAGAATTGATGGGGATGCTGACTATATTTTGGGCCTTAAAGGAAATCAGGGGACTCTACACGACGACGTTAAAACTTATATTAATGACCAACTTGACTCGAAAATTACTGATGAATCTCATCAGCTTAAAGAAATAGCTGATGCTAATCATGGAAGAGTTGAAGAGAGGAAGTTTCATCTGTTTACTGAAATAGATTGGCTGAATCAAAAGCCTGATTGGAAAGGGCTAACGGGCATTGGAGTCGTTGAGTCAACTGTAGAAAAAAGGGTGAAACAAGTTTTGAGAGAAGATTCTATATTACCAGCTTAGAATGTATCGAGAGGTTTTCTAGAGGAGTCCGAGAGCATTGGGGAGTGGAAAACTCTTTGCATTGGACTCTTGATGTTGCTTTTAACGAGGATAAATCTACGAGAAAAAAAGGCAATTCCCCCGCTAATAATGCTGTTCTGAGACATATCATTTTAAACTTATTGAAGAAGGAAAAAACACTAAAGAGAAGTATTAATACTAAGCGTTCTCATGCTTGTCTTGAAAAAGTGGTGTTTGGATAATTTCATGCAATTACCCTGACCTCTCAAATTTGAGAGGCCTTTTA
>JAGLCH010000309.1 GCA_023146355.1 Bacteriovoracaceae bacterium
TCACCAGTACTGGCACCAGTATAGAGTGAGACTTTAAACTCATCACCAGCAGCATGAATCCTCTCAGCGCGCTCAGCAAGAGCAATAGGTATTTTCTTAGGATGACCAGATGGTGTAAAACCACTAGTTCCTAGCACTTCACCATGTTTAATACGTGATGCTGCTTCCTCAGCTGTCATCTTCTTTTCTGTAGCAATTTTTGAAGTCACCTGCATATAAACTCCTATTAAATATTTATTCCAATTTTCTTAAGTGCAAATATATATACGGTATAAGTTAATGCCATCACAACTGAAGCTCCCACCATCGCCCAAGGCAACTTTAGCCCTAGCCTCATTAAGGCGGGAAACACAAGAAAAAATAAAAGAGACGGAAGCACCATCCAAAAGATTCCAGTTGATAACTCAGCGACTTTTCCCGCATCCTTAGTATCAACATACAGCCAAATCATGGCCAAAATTGAAGTCAGAGGAAGTGATGCGAGTATCGCTGCGAAAAGAGAAAATCTCTTGGCCAATTCTGAAATCCCGACAACTATAAGTGCCGTAATTGCTATTTTAAGAAGGTAATACACCTTTGCTCCCTGCTGATAATTCACCACTATTCTAGTACTTATAAAACCAAAATGACACCATTGCTGTAGTAATTTTGTTGGGGTCAAAGGGTCTCCAGTGCCACCACAACACAAAGAAACTATGTAGTTACAATACGTTAGCAGAGAAAATCCAGCGTAAAAGTTGGCACATTTTTTGCTTTATAAAGAGCATAAGTTTTTGGGGAAACGAAATAAGGAGATTTTATGAGATGGTTGTATTTAGTTACATTACTATTAGTTCTAGGATGGAATGTTCAGGCACAAACAATTGAGGAAGACTTCATTTTTAATGGCCCAAAGAATATCCCAGATGAAGGTGCAGTCACATTAGTCTTAGGTCCATTTACAATTGATAAAATTACAACTGCTCAATTAGAAGTTGAAATTGAGCATACCTACAGAGGAGATTTAGTAGTAGAGCTTATTACACCATCTGGCAAAGTAATCCCCCTTCACAGCAGAAGCGGTGGAGGAACAGACAATCTGTCATTACACGTAACAACCGCTGATCTACTTGTTGAGTTAGAATCAAAAAATGCAGTTGGAGTATTTAAGCTCCGCATTGAAGATAAGGCCCGTTACGATGTTGGTGAAATTAAAAATGCATACTTTATCTTGTCCGGAGAGAAATCAGAGACGATGTCTTCACCAGTTGAACCAGCGACTCCAATAGATTCTAGCTGTAGCTCAATGTGGGAAAAAATCCAAGAAAGAAACACCATAACAGGAGATAACAGGTCACTAATTGGACTTTGTGGAGATGCATTAAAGTCAGCTCTTAGAAATATTATGAGTGGAAATAAAGATTTAGGATACAGAGGAGCTCGATACCTAATGTTTACTGAGATAGATAATTTTAACGGAACAGTTTGTTCAGTATACGATGAAAGCTGTCTTAATACAGATGATATACCAAAGGGTAATATCATGAACTGTGAGCACACATGGCCACAGAGTAAAGGTGCAACGGGAATAGCAAAATCGGACCTGCACCACCTTTACCCAACAGAATCAAAAATGAATTCGAGAAGAAGCAACTTCCCATTTTGTACAGTATCAAAGTCCATAAGTTCAGACCAAGGAAGCACATTAGGATTTAGTGAGTTTGGAACAAAGTGCTTCGAGCCACCAACATACCACAAGGGAAATGTCGCAAGATCTATGTTCTACTTTGCAATACGATATGGAAAAAAAATCGACAGAGAAGAGGAGCATTTCCTTAAGAAGTGGGCAGTACTAGACGAGGTTGATGGAGCAGAGGTTAATCGAAATAGTGCCATCGAAAGCTACCAAGGAAATAGAAATCCTTTCGTAGATCTTCCAGAGCTATTCTACCTTATCAAGGACTTTTAAAGACCTAAAGTTAAACGAATGGCCTAAGTTTAACTTGGTCAAGGACCTCATTGATGACCTTGCAGATACCATCTTGGTTAGTAGAACCATAGATAGAATATTCTCGCTCACCAATAGTTCGACTGATTTCGAACAAGGCATCTTTGGTTGTCGCATTAGAATTTTCAAAGGCAACATTTTTTAAAGAGAAGATGAACTTCACCTCAATGTTTGTCCCATCCATTTTCATCTGCAAATTCATTTTCTGAATGCGACTCCACTCCTTTGAACTAGGAGCAACAACCTGGACGTCTATAAAGTCCTTCTTACTTTTGTACTTCTTAAATTTAAATCTGAAAAACTGTTCGAAGACTTCAACAAAATTAACAATTGTAGTAGCAGGAGTGACATTAAGCTCTAACATCCCTCCATCAAATGGAGCTTTAATATCTCCACAGACGATATAATAACTTCCTGTATTCTCAGTGATCCTGCAATCATCAGGAAGAATAAATTCAAATGAAAGTTCACTGCTCTCCTCGGTAAAAAGAATACTTTTAGTGCTGGAGATTCCTTTTAAATCCCGCGCTTTGAGTTTCTTGGAGTTACAGTAGCAAAGATGACAGCCAATCTTGGAGAGATCAACAGAATCAGAGCTGTGGTTATCCACAATAAGAGAACCTTTAACGGCCGAACCTTGTATCCAAGATTCTCCCTCAACGTGAAGCTTATACTCTAGTGGTTGTGCAAAAAATGTTCCTTTCATAAGTAAAAGGATAGATCATCAAATAGCGAGAGTCAAAAGCGCAATACCCTACATTTCAAAACAATTGGGTAAAAAATAGTTATCGGTGTATAGTTAGTCACATATAGTAAGATGTACATCAATAGGGATTAAATAATATGGGAAAGCTAGCAGATATTATCGTTATTCAAAAACTCGGAAAAATAACAGAAAAAAGTATAGCAGAAGATTATTATGCAAATATCAATCTAAATTTTGAAAGTGCCGAAAAAGGTATTTCTAAGATCAAGCAAATCATGGTGAAGTACAAGCTATCTTTTTCTGCTGCCTACGATTGCGCTGTTGATCCAGCACAACTTCAAATGCTAAAAACGATGAATCCAAAGTAGTTTATAGGACAAATGATGACCGAAAAAGTCGCCTTTAAAATATGGGTAGATGCAGATGCTTGCCCAAAACTAATAAAAGAGCATATTTTCAAAATCTGCCTTAGACAGCAGTTCCCTGTTTGCTTAGTTGCCAACAGCTATCTCAACGTTCCTCTAAGTCCTCTCATTACAACCGTTCAAGTTGATAAAGGTGCTGATGTCGCTGATCAATACATTGTTGATAATGTTTCAGAAAATGACCTAGTCATTACTGCCGATATCCCACTTGCTGCATTCATTGTCGAAAAAGGTGCAACGGCCATCAACCCGAGGGGTGAACCCTACACTGAAGACAATATAAGTGAGCGATTATCCATGAGGGATTTTATGCAAGAACTCAGAGACACCGGAGTGAACACTGGTGGACCTGCCCCTTTTGGTCCAAAAGATAAAGAGGCCTTTGCCAACTCTTTTAATAAAATCATTGCTCAGCTAAAAAAATAGTGATTTACCGGACAATTTTATAGAATCCCCGCATAGCTTTCGTGATCTCATCACTCCGATTCTCGGAAAGATTCTTTGTTCCCTGATATGACTCAATCACATTTGTATGGTTGATCTTTTTATGAAGTTTTCGAACACACCTTGCCATCAAATGATCAAAAACCTCGATGCTGGCAAGAATTTTATAAGATGCTCGTGGAAGGTTGAGATGTGTAAAACCAACGACTCTTGAAATCACCTTACCCAACAGTTTATTTTCCTGAATACAGCGAACTCCCCACCCGTTAAGAAGATACATTATAGGCATATCAGAAAGGTGCAAGGTTCCATTCTTAAAAATATGACTGAGCCGCTGTTCACACAATTCACGAGCGATATTGAGAGTAAAGTAATTATTAT
The DNA here is from genome assembly GCA_023146355.1 of Bacteriovoracaceae bacterium. Classification (GTDB taxonomy): domain Bacteria; phylum Bdellovibrionota; class Bacteriovoracia; order Bacteriovoracales; family Bacteriovoracaceae; genus JAGLCH01. The sequence goes on from JAGLCH010000309.1 coordinate 3,944, forward strand.
CAAATAGCCCCACACAAGTTGTACGATCACTAGCGATAAAGTCCCATGGAGACAGAAAAGGGCCCGTAACTAATTCCAAAAGATCCAAATTGGAAATGATATTTCCCTTTAATGAGTAGTTACTCTTAGATGGGATTGTCTTTACTCCTGCACTCTGAAAAAGGTAAGTCGCAACACTAGTGCACGCGAGGTAGGAGTGATCAGGATCTTCAGTATCAAAGTTGTAGCCCAAAATCTTTGAGGGGATCTCTTTTGCGAGAATATTGATTTTATTATAGAAATCATCTGGAAGTGCTTTCGCGCGGTAAACCTCAAAGTAACAGTTAAAGTTAACCGAAAAGAACTGACTAAGAGGAACTATTCTCGCGCCTAGCTCATAGGTCTCAACAATAACTGGGTACTGCTTTCCATTTTCTTCGATGATAGCAAACATACCAAAATGATAAGCATAGCCTTTCGGCTCAATGAGCGAGGTATAGACTCCATTCCCATCAAGGTTGACACTTGAGAGTACCATATCGCCAGGAATAAGATCCATGCCTCTGTAATAAACACCCCGTTCCGTAAACTGATAGTGACAAAAATCATGCTTTTTCATCCACCTCTCAGCTGTATGCTTGGAGCGGCGATTGGCAATAATAGGGAGCCTAGTTTTTGGGCCAGACTTTAGATCTAGTTCTTCAAAATTAGTTAAATGAAGGAAGTATTTTTTAAGGCGGCCCCCTTCTCCTAAAAGTGAAAGATAATCTCCCATGAGTGATTGAAGTAATGGATTTTTGCTTGCAAGTGCCTTGCGGCATAGGCGATCAAGATCTTTTTGATCAAGATATAGATGGAGTTCAATAAGGATCTTAATCACAACAACATCGATATTACAGCGTAGAATATGCTTGGAGATAAGAAGACGCATTTGCTGCATTAAAAACTTTATCTCCGTGACTTCAATGTTTTCGTGGTGCCTACGATCCATTGATATAAATTGTCGATGTACCATTGAAACAAAATGTAAAATATCATCAAGTTCCATTTGTTTAAATGAGTGATTAAATTCAACTAAATTTTGAATAAAACATTGGGGTAAAATATCGTCATTTACTGGCATAGGGCCCATCCATCATTTTAGCTTATAACACTAAAGTACGCCTCACGGAGCTCTTTTCCAAGCCTAAAAACTTAAGAGAAACTGACGACATGACTATGGAATAAGTAAATACTTCTTGGCTTGCCTTCGCGGTAGATGGGAATAAACTATAGCAGTTAAATTGGCAACAAGGGGTATCAATGGCCAAACGTTCATTGGCTGAAAAGCTATTTCTCATTTTCTATTTTCCATCTATCATCGGTTTCTACCTTATATATAAGTTCCCCTTATGGTTTATGGAGCAGGAAAGTATCACTCAATTTCTATACTGGGGCGGCAAGTCCATCTCTTTTTGGTATATAACCTTTTATACGTCATTGGTTGTTGGAATCTGCCTATGGATACTTATTCGCAATAAGTCCCCCTACTCAAAAGGACCGAAGAGGCCACTTTCAAACTACCAAAAGTGGAAGTTTATATTTATTGCAATGGCACAACTTTTCTTTTTCTATCTCATCCCATTTTTTATTCCCTGGATAATAAAAGGCGGATCGTTCTTTGGAGACAGCTACTCTCCTGTGCACAAAGATAATTATATCTACATGTATAATGGGCTTACCTCATGGACAGGTTTTGTGTACCTTTTTGTCATCATCCCAATTGTTGTATGGTTTTTTGGTAAACGATACTGTTCGTGGTTTTGCGCCTGTGGAAATCTTGCAGAAACAGTGGGGGTTACGCCTTGGGGGAAGAAATGGGTCGAGCAAAAGACACCGCGAGGAGAAAGGTCTGTGCAACTCGAGTGGCTACAATTCGCTGCGCTTATTTTCGCATTAATCCTTGGTGGATTTCTAGTTTTAGATGGCCTTAAGGTCGTTGCAGCATCATCTATAACTCAAGCTCTTTATAGCTTTCAAGAGCTTGCAGTGGACTTTCTTTTTGCCTCTATAATTGGAGTTGGCGCCTACCCTATTTATGGAACGAGAATTTGGTGCCGCTACGGATGCCCAATGGCACAATTCATGAGGATATCAGGTAAGTTCACCAGGTCTCGCTCCGTAATTCAAGCAGATGAAAAATGTAAGGGTCTGGGGCTTTGCTCTATAATTTGCCCTATGGGAATTGATGTTGAAAAGTATGCTCACAAAAATAAAATCCCAGTAAATGGTCAATTATCACTAAAAGACTCCCCATGTATCGGTTGTGGAAGTTGCATCGACATTTGCCCAATGAAAGCACTGCACTTTAAGAAAGTATTTGGCCAAAGGGACTAAAAATGAATTTGATTAAAAAGTTCCATCTTTGATCATTTCTTGATAGATTATTTCTATCGAAACCACCTTAATAGGAGCTGAACTATGACTATAACCCAATTGGAATACGTACTCGCAGTTGATCGCAACCGCCATTTTGGAAAAGCAGCAAAAGAGTGTTGTGTCACTCAGCCTACACTAAGTATGCAACTTCAAAAGCTTGAAGATGAACTCGGAATCATTATTTTTGACCGATCAAAGAGCCCAATCCTTCCAACCATTGAAGGTGAAGCGGTTATTACTCAAGCTAAAATTGTTATTAAAGAGAATAAAAAAATATATGAAGTCATAGAGCTTGCAAAAAATAATCTAAGCGGCCATTTTAAGCTGGCCGTTATTCCTACCCTTGCTCCCTATGTGATCCCACTATTTGCCCAAAAATTCTCAGAAAAATACCCAGATATTAACCTGATTATCGAAGAAAGTAAGACAGAAGATATCATCAAGCAGCTTGATTCTGACGAGATTGATGCAGGAATTCTTGTTACTCCACTTCACGATAATTCACTCATTGAACGCGTACTATTTTATGAGCCATTCTATCTGTTTGCGAGAGAAGATCATCCCATGAGTAAGCTCAAAGAAGTTGATCAAGCTAAACTGGACCTAGATGAAATTTGGCTTTTAAATAAAGGCAACTGCTTTAGAGATCAAATTCTTAATATTTGCTCTGAAACTCGTGGCGAGGTTAAGGGTAATTTAAGGTTTGAAAGTGGAAACTTTGAAACCCTAAAGAACATGGTCCTATCCTGCTCAGGCTATACTATTCTCCCACACCTTGCTGTTGAGCAAATGACGGCATCAAGAAAAAAGATGGTTCGCCCATTTAAAGCGCCTGTACCAACAAGAGAAGTATCTCTGGTCCACAGTCGTAGCTTTATGAAAGAAAAGATCATTGAGGCCATTCAAGATGAGATTGTTGCGGCCGCCCCTAAGGAGCTAAGAACCCTAAAGGGAAGTGTTATTGAAATCTTTTAAATCAAGGGGGGGGGAAGATTGCCATGAATTGCCCCCGACCTCTTTTTACACTAAAATGTGGACTGGAATAACATAGACCCCAGAGAGGCTTGAATGAATAAATTTTTATTAATCTGTTCTGCACTAATATGTTTTGGTAGCGCCTACGCGAAAGAATATACCCTTGTTTTTAATGACTACCCTCCCTTTGAATA
>JAGLCH010000031.1 GCA_023146355.1 Bacteriovoracaceae bacterium
GAATCTTACATTTCTAAAAAGATCATGGCCTTAAATCAAAGGTGGTACAGTTTGGTGCGAATGGAGTGGTACACTTTCAGTGCGTGCGGACAATTATCCTTAAGTAGGGGTTGATTTAATAGTCCTTCCTTAATGAAAACAGATCTTGAAAGATCTAATTCATCAGTAAAATGCTTATCAATGACAACTTCAACTTCCGTTTCCATTTTTCCTCACTACAAATCTAAGCCCTCTTCGCTCCAACCATAATATTATGAAATTCCTTCTCTACTTTCTTCTTTTTATCTTTAGGTACAAACAAAGGAACAAACTCACAATCTAAAGCTTCTGCAATGGCCTGCAGTTTCTTCATCCCCGCCTTTTTTAATGATCCTGCAAGGTCTTTACTTACAACACTTTTATCAACACCAAGTTTTTCTGCAAGATCTTTCTGAGTAACACCATTTTGCTCCATAATCTGGGCCAATTGGTATTCAATTTCAAAAAATTGCTTTTCTCCATCAAACTTCTTTTTGAAATTCTCGTTTTCCATCATTTTACTAAAAACAGATGCTTTTTTCTTTTTCATCTTAATCCTCGCCTTCAAGGTAATAATCATTCTTCTTAACACGCTTCTCATAATCTAATTTCATCTTTGAAGCTTTCTTTATTTGTGCAATTTCTCGCTTGCCATTTTTTTGTGTCTGCTTTTTATAAGCATTTGTGATAATTATTTTTCCACCATCATAAAAAAATGAACAAAACCTATTACTGCCAAACTTAATTGCCCAGATTTTATTTTTATCATCCTCAAGATTAAACATCGTTTTCGGATGAATAACACCGGGCTTCGAGTCTCCTAATTTTCCTAATCTTACTAAAAGTGCTAATTGATCTTTCTCTGATAACGATACAAAATCATCCCAAATTGAAATCTCTCCATCTTCTTCATAGTAAAATTCGATTTCAAAGTGCTCCCCATCATATATAAGAAAGTCTTCATCTATTCTCTTCACTCTTAACCCTTGTCGGTTGCACTGTACTGCAACTTAATTAGCATAACATGCAGTTGCAGTTTAATGCAACTACATGTTAGGAAATAAGGGGCTAGCTTTCACTACCCCCTCAATATTACTTTCTAAACTGAAACAAATCCACAATATGGCACATAATCGCCTCGTCACTTGGAAGAAATCTAAGGGAGTCTGTTGCTCCTCGCTCATCTATTCCGGCAAGCCGTAAGTAGATTTCATTGTCTTAATATCTTTCCAACCTCCGATCTTCAGTACTTTGGACATTTCAACTCCATCACCAAGTAACTGCGTTGCAAAGGAAGTCCACTCGCCACTAGAACCATTCGTAGTGGTTTACTTTGTTCTCCTCTACCCCATAGCTTAATTCTTGGAAGTAAATTTTTACAGATTTTGCTGAGGACTTTTGATGAAGCTTGGCCTCTCCTGATCAGTGAGTTTGCCTTCGTATCGTTATAGTAAATTACACCAAGCCACTTTTTCATTTGCTTAGACTCACGAACTGAGATGTTCATGTCCATGA
>JAGLCH010000310.1 GCA_023146355.1 Bacteriovoracaceae bacterium
ATCTATTCCGTCAGCACTATCGTGCAACATATTTCTCTGACGCCCACCCTCCACAGAGAAGTTAAACATAGGCCGTCTATAATCAACAAAGCCAGATACTCCTAGCTCACTGCCGTCAACACGTTCTTGAGTAAATTCAGTATAGTCACGGGTCATATCTAGATCTTTAGCGCCGTTGTAATAAAGATGATGTGACCAGTTTCTTCCGAAACTAAACTGATGTTCATATTCTCCAAATAGTCGAAAGTAACGTTCACCTTCTTTAGCATCTTCGCTCTTATTGAGCTCGTAGAGATCATCAAAAACACCAAGTGAGTTAATTTCAAACCACTTTCTGTCAGCGATATTATGGCGATATTGGAACTCACTTCCATGGCCGCGAGCACCCCAAACAGAAGGTGTAATGGTTGCATCGTTATAGGGGCCCATTGCCCAAAAGAAGGGCTGCTGAAAGGTTAGCCCCTCCTGAATATCGAGTGAAAATTTTGGGAAAAGCAAACCCGTCTCGCGATTTTTCTTAATTGGAAAGACAATATAAGGGACATACATAATGACTACCCCCTTTGCCTTAATTAGGGCGTGCTTAATCGTAATATATTGATCAATCGCTATTCGAACTTCTTTACCTTGAATGATCCAAGACTCAGGGCAATCGATACAAGTAGTGTACTCCGCATCTTGTCCAACAAATGACCCATCGGGCATGCGCGAGAGCTGTTTACCAAGGATAACAAAATTACTGGAATGAATTCGCGCATTTTTGACATTGAAGCGACTGCTCTTAGTATTGTAGTACATCTCAGAGCCATATACGGTGACGCCTGCAGCAACATAGCGTACATTTCCATATACTAAAATTTCACCAGTATTAGAGTCTACTGTAAGCTTTTCTCCATAGAGTGATTTGTCCTGAAAACGAGCAACAACATTACCCACAGCTTCAAATAGCCCCTCTTTTCCATGGCGATACTGCTTATCGGATAAGATATGAATACGATCGTAAATATCTAGATGTGTCTCAACTCGGGCAAATGAGCTGCTAACAGAAAGGAAAAATGAAAGTAGTAATAGTAAAATTTTAATCAAAATTTTCGCTCATATATTTCTGAACCTCTCCAATAAAGTAGTAGGACCCAGCAATTATAGTTGTACCTTCAGTGTCGTTACGATTAGCAATAAACTGACACCAGTCATTCACAAAATGTGCAGCATTAAGCTGAGTAAGATCTGATTGAGATGCTGCTTTGGGGTGATCAAAAGCAGTGAGAAAAACCTCGGCACCTACATTTTGAAGTATCTTTACTCCACACTTCATATCTTCAAGGGAGCGCTTCGAAAATGAGAGAAGAACCTCTTTAAGTTCAATCTCGCTCTGAACGAGCTTCCTAATTCCATCAACATTATGTGCACCTATAAAGATATAGTTTCTTTTGTTGTATGTCACCACTTCCCTTCTCCCTTTAAGGGTGGGGAATTTTGTTTTTTCAAGAAGTTGTGTGATATTTGAAGCAGTCACGGCCTGCTCACGAATAAGTAAATAAAGTGACGCTGCGACAATCTGGTTACGATGACAGTAGTCCTTAACTCCAGAGAACAGTTTTTCTAGATCAATCAAAGGATGACCTAGCTGACTTGCAGATTTAGCTACTCGTTCACGGAGGTAGCCACTCTCAATGAAACTAACTAAAGGGACTTTTGGCCGAGTAATTCCCAGCTTTTCAGATAATATTTCTCTCAAGCGGTGACCCAACACTCCTTGATGATCTCTTGAAATTGATGTGATGCCAGTGTAGTTCGGACAAAATAGATTAACAGCATCAAAGCGCCCCCCCAGTCCAACTTCTAATATTAGGTAGTTAGGCTTATAGTGCAAGGCCAACTGGCAAAAAGTCGCAAAGAGAAGTTCATAATAGCTCACTTCAATTTCAAGGTTCCGACAACGATTTAATACCTGCTCTACTGATTGTCGAAGCATGGGATATGTAACAAGCTTCCCATTAAATGAAAATCTCTCACGCACTGAAAGGATATGGGGAGAAGACCAGACTCCAACGCTTAAAGAGTCTGACTCTAAAAGTTTAGCTAGAGAAAAACATGTTTCCCCTTTGCCATTTGTCCCTCCAACTGTAACGATCTTAGTGCCTTGATCATAATAAGTTTGAGAATAACTTTCAAACAGAGGACGTATCCGATCAAGGCCAGGTAGAAAAGATTCCTCTCCGACCATATTTAATAAATAATCTGCTATCTTTTGCTCCTGCACCTGGCAGTAACTGGCCGTAAATTGCATCTTAAGTCCCATCTTTTTGTATCGAGCTTCCATTAAATATCTGACGATTTAACTTAAGTATTTTCGCAAACTTTCCGATAAAGCTCAAGTATACCCTTCACTTAAATAGCTTATGAGCGGTATGAAAAATATACCAGTGCTAGAATTTATTTTTATAGCACTATTGATTTGGACAGATAATGAAAATAGAACAACCTTATTTTCTAGCTTTAAGGAAAAAATGTATTGCTGCACTAGCATGCATATTGCTTCTATGGGTCGCTCCTGCTTATGCAATAGAACTTCTTCTGCAGTCGGAAAATGGCACTGAGAATATGACGCCAAAAGAGATGTTCTCTGCATTTAAAGTTCCTGCAAATACAAATTTTTCCTCCCCTCAAAAAGATGGGACTTCAGGAGTATTTACAACAATAATGGCAGAGGCAAAAAAAATAATGCCCTTTTTGCGAAATGAGGAAGAAAAGATAGCAGTAGAACGACTAAATAAAATAATATGCACCAACTCTCTTACAGAGAAACTCAAAGAGCTAACAAGTGACTCCTTAAGCGATAGACACGTGATGACAAAAGACAAGTATCTTGCAGTCCTCTTGAGAAACCAGGCCGAGATCAGCTTTGCAAAGTATTCTCGTGCATTTATCAGAGCAGGATATTATGACAAACTCAACGGTGAAAGCGAAGAAAAAGTAATAGCAAAACTTGAGATGATGCTCAATGATCCCACAAGAGCTGAAGGAGCGACAGCGGAAGATATTGAAGTTATAAAGCAATTTTTTAATAGTGTTCAGACTCCCCAAATAGGAAAAGACACTTATGGCTTTGACGAGATTTCAAATGCACTTTCACTTGTAAGTAAAAAAGATGAAGAAAAGTACCGACTCAATCGCGCAGATGCTCTGATAATGAATAGTCTTGTTAACTTTAGTTCCCCTGGAAAAAAGAAAACAGAGCTAAATAATCGTCTCCTGTCCCAAATCAGATCTGTATTTAGAAAAAGAAATGCAGCAACTGCGGACTTAAATCGTTCTGAGGAAGTCATTGATGGATACAATGGTATCCGTAACCTTCAGACCTTCAAATCCGCGAAGGACGCTTTTGTAAAAAAGGCTAAAGGGGTCATCACTGACTATGTGAAAAAAATGAATAAACAGTGTCAAAAATACTTCATTGTTGATGATAAGATAAATTTTGACTCTATTTCTTCGAACTGCTCAACAGGAAATTATTTAAGATCACTTTTTGATGACAAACCATTAACGGATATTAAAACAATATTAGAATTTATTAACGAGAATCAACTTTCATGGAAGGGGAAAAAGTTCCTTCGTGTCGCTTCTGTAAAACTGACTCCAATTTCCTGTACCGTGAATAATGGTAAGATTGAATTAGTAATGAATTTAAAGAGGGTGCCAAAAGATTTTAATACCCCATGGACATTAGGCTGTCCTACATGTTCACCAGTTGAGCTAAATAATGAGGATCTAAAAATAGAGTATCAAGAGACAAAGAAAATCCCCTTCAAAGGAGAGCTTCCAAAAAACCTTCGACTAGAAAATTCAAATGTTAACTGGTCAGATAGCATTTCCCTAGAAAAGTGCAACCCGACA
>JAGLCH010000311.1 GCA_023146355.1 Bacteriovoracaceae bacterium
CCATTTGGGTCCCTTTTTTATAGATCGAGAGTTAGCTCAATGGGGAAGTGATCACTGATTGCCTGTGCTTCATCTTCATATAGGTTGAGTTCACGCATTAAATTATATACGCCTGTTTTACTGTGAATGACTCTACTTGCAAGAGAGGCAGTCGCAATAAAGCGGTCATAGGTACAGTGGGTATTAATGGCGGTTGTTGTATCTGTACCTCGCTCGATAAGCCAAGTGAAGCGCGGATCTTCTTTAATAATGAGATTTTCTTCTTGATACTCATCCAGGTAGCGACAGTCGGCATTTAGATCGCCCATAATAACAATATTTTCGTGTTTCCATCTGGACTTTATATCGCGGTAGACATGAATTAGTTCATCTATCTCACTCATGACAAAACTTGGAGCTATATGTACTCCAACTGTTACAAACTTCTCTTCACTCGCCTTGTGCTTGAACTGCGCTATAAATGGCTCGCGGGAAAAAGTATCATAGTAAGGTTCTTCGCCGTCGTCGTAGGTATAAAAATCGAGTAGCTCAACTTTTGCAGGATCAAAAATATAAGCATACTGCTCCTTATAAGTTGAGCGACCTAGAGGTTGAGAGATAATGATAGAATAGTTTTTACCTGTGTATTTTTCTAGTTCGCTTTTAAGCGCGTAGATTGCCTGCTGGTCTTTGTTTCTGAGTTCTTGAAGAAATGCAATATCATAACGTGATAAAATATAGGCCAGTCGTCGCATCACAAAAGGGTTTGAGGCCTTCGCTGTTCCGAAGCTTTTAATATTGAATGAACCAATTTTAAGTTCAGCTGCATGCGTTTGTGCAGTCAGACTGATAGTGACTGCAGTAATCATGTATATAAAAAATATACTGAGCTTATTCAATTTTTAGATCCTTGTGTTGTTCGACAATAAATTTACCTCGTCGCTGCTCATAATGTCACCCTCATTTTTCAAGTAGTAAGAAATTGTTGGAAAGTTGATCCAAATGGTTTAATATCCGATTTATGGAACAGTTTTGGAAAGATAAGTCATTGAAACAATTGACCTTTGATCAGTGGGAGTCGCTTTGTGATGGCTGTGCTCTTTGCTGCCTGCACAAGCTTGAGGATGAGGATACTGGGGAGATCTATTACACCCAGGTGGGCTGCCAACTGCTTGATATTGATACCTGTGCCTGTAAGAATTATTCCAATCGAACAGCGCAGATTCCTAGTTGTCTCCAACTTACTATCGACAAGACTATGATGAATATGCTTCCCAAAACATGTGCTTATCGCCTCTTATTTGAGGGGAAAGAGCTACCTGACTGGCATCACCTTGTATGTGGTGACAAAAATAGAGTCCATGAAGAGAAAATAAGCTGTCGAGGTAAGGCAATAGACGAAGATATGGTTGATATGGACGAAATCGAAGACTATGTTATCTATCTACTAAACTAAATTTAAGTATTCATTATTGATAATGTAACCGTGCCATTATTTTCCATAAGCTAGAAATTTCGCCTCCAATAGATTAAGATGCCAATGAAATCACCCATAACACCTTAAATACCACTCTAGGAGGACACCCATGTCTCACAAGATTCTTGCCATTAATCCCGGATCAACTTCTACTAAGATTTCTATCTTTGAAGATGATAAAGAAGCGGCAACAGTTAAGCTTAACCACGGAACAGAAGCACTTGCTAAGTATCAAACAATTTTTGAGCAAAAAGAGTATCGCGCTGAGCTTATCGCTAAGGCGCTTGAAGAGAATAACTACAAGCTCGAAGACCTCGCTGCAATTGTCGGGCGCGGTGGGCTTCTTAGACCAATAGAAAGTGGAACTTTCGAAGTTAATGAAAAAATGGTTGCTGAGCTTAAGGCCACCCCTAAGGAGCATGCGTCTAACCTTGGGGCCGTAATTGCAAAAGAACTCGCTGACAAGGCCGGAATTAAGGCCTATATCGTCGATCCTGTTGTGGTTGATGAGATGCAGCCAGTTGCTCGCTATACAGGTTCAAAGTTCATTCAACGTCTTTCAATTTTTCATGCTCTTAATCAAAAGTCTTGTGCTCGTCAGATCGCAGCAAAACAGGGGAAGAAGTATGAAGATACTAATATGATTGTTGCTCACCTTGGTGGCGGAATCAGTGTTGGTGCTCATAGAAAAGGGAAGGTCGTTGATGTTAATAATGCTCTTGATGGAGAGGGGCCATTCTCTCCTGAGAGAACTGGGACTCTTCCTGCTGGCCAGTGGATGCAGATTGTTCAAAGCGGTGACTTTGATACAGCTGAACTAAAAAAAATGATCAAAGGGAAGGGTGGACTGATGAGTTATTTCGGTACGTCTGACGCAATGGAGATTGAGAAGAAAGCAAAGGCCGGTGATGAGAAGTGCATCGAAGTTCAGGAAGCGCTAAGTTACCAAGTGGCCAAAGAAATTGGATCTTGTGCCGCGGTTTTATGTGGTGAAGTTGATGCCATCATCATTACAGGAGGGCTTGCTTACAATCCAATGATCATCAGTGAGATCTCTCGTCTTGCAAAATTTATCGCTCCAATTGAAGTTATTCCCGGTGAGAATGAAATGGAGGCCCTCGCGCTCGGTGGACTCCGTGTCCTAAAAGGTGAAGAGTCAGCAAAACAATACGTTTAAATATTTAAGCAATTTTTTGATATTAAAAGGCCTCTCAAATTTGAGAGG
>JAGLCH010000312.1 GCA_023146355.1 Bacteriovoracaceae bacterium
ATTTGTCAGTTGGAAAAAAATAGTGGAAGCAAATAAAGTTAACTGGAAGTCCATCGAGCGACTTCGAATGATTTTCTTTTCCTCAGTTATAGTGTCGATCATGTCGATCTTATATTTTCTACCAAGAATTACTATTCCTCTGGGAATATCATATCTCTTTTTCCTTATTCTACGTCCTTTGATCCCTTGGCTGAGAAAACTTGGCGTAAAAGAGGGATGGGCATCTCTTCTAGTTGTGTTGGTGTCACTCTTCGTCGTTATTTATCCAATAGTAAAAATAGCACCAGTAATTGGAAGTGAAGCAGATCGATTTGAATACTATGTTCCTAAAATTGAGGTCTACCTAAGAACAAATTACGAAGTAATACAGGTCGAAGTAAAAGAAAGAACAGGTTTTGATATTGGAGACAAGCTACTGATTGGAGTTCTCACGTCAGCTAAAAATGGTGCTCAGGCGCTATTACTTAATCTTCCAAAGCTACTGGGATCGGTAGTTGAATGGTTTTTCATTATTCCACTTTTCCTCTATTTTTTCCTAAAAGACGGCCGAGGAATTCGAGATGGGCTTCTAAAAATAGTCCCCAATTCTATATTTGAAAAGTACTACAATCTTACCTACCAGTTTAACAGAAAGCTTGGTGACTATATTTTCGCTAAATTTATTGAGGCAACAATCATTGGAACCTTGATTACCGTTGGACTCCTCGCTTTCGATGTACGCTTCTCGATTATTCTGGGACTTATTGCAGCTCTTACTAATATTATTCCATATGCCGGGCCAGTAATTGGCGCCATACCTGGAATTATATTTGGCCTAGTCGAATACGGCGCGGGTTCTCCAACCTTTGGTGCTCTTGTGGCCGTATATATGATTGCCAACGTAATCGATCTAGCTCTTGTATTTCCAATATTAGTATCTAAGTTAGTTGATCTCCATCCCGCAGTGGTCGTAATCAGTGTTATCTTAGGATCTCAGTTTATGGGAATGGGGGGAATGATTATTTCAATTCCAGTTGCAGCTGCATTTAAGCTCATCCTAAGTGAGGTATACAAAGAACTCTTTGTAGCAGGTAGAAGACTTTAATAGCTTCTTCTTTACGTATTTACTCTCTGAATGATAAGATTTATGAAAATCAAGAGGGTAATCGATGAAAATATTTTTAGTACTTATACTTGCAGCACTATTATTTACGAGCTGTGCCACAGATGAAGAGTCTCAATCTAAAACAGAGGCAGAGTTACTCTACAATGAGGCCAAGACTCTCGTTGAAGATGGCCGCTACTTACAGGCAACTGATTACTTCAATCAAATTCGATCACAGCATCCTTACAGCTACTATGCGACCCATGCCGAGCTTCAACTTGCTGACATCTATTTTCTACAAGAAAATTTTGTGGAAGCGACTGCAGCATATACTGTTTTTAAAGATCTCCATCCGAAGCATAAGAAAATTAGCTATGTTCTATTTCGCATTGCAGAGTCATATTACATGCAGCGACCTAGCTCTATCGACCGTGACTTGGAGCCTTGTCTAGGTGCGATTAAATATTTTTATGAACTACTTCAAAAGTATCCACGATCTCCATATACAAAAGATGCGATCAAAAAGGTTAACAGCTGTAAAGGGATGATTGAAGGGCGAGAGAAATACATCGCAGATTTCTATTTTAAGACTGATAATTTCTCTGCTGCACGCTACAGGTGCCTCGACGTCATCAAAAACTACGATACAAAAGAGCTCAAAGATCATTGCGTTGAATTAGTGCTCAAGGCGTCTTTAAGGCTGAATGAAAAAAAAGAATGCGTAAAATATTATCATCAACTCAAAGGCAACGTTTCAAAAAATAGTCTTGGGAATGTAAATACCGCTTATAAAAACTGCCAGTAGGTAGGGAGATTCTGTTGAAAAATACCAAAGCTGAAGAATTGCTAAAAAAGGGAATTGATTGCTTTAATCGCCAGGATCACAATAGAGCACAGACTATTTTCGCTGATATTATTGAGACTAATGGAACAAGCATTGATGCGTTTTTCTACCTTGCCAATATCTTTCATATTAAAGGGGAGATAGGCAAAGCAATTAAGGCGTTTAATAAGGTGCTGGAGCTTGAACCTAACCATACTGATGCATCAATCAGTCTATCTGTTTTGTACAATGATATAGGCAGATACGAAGAGGGAGACAAGGTTTTTAAGCGTGCTAGTGAGCGTGTAAAAAGCGCCAGTGCAGAAGGCGGAGTTCACGATACCCATATCAATAAGATGTTTGCTGCCAAGCATTTTGAACTCGCTGAACTTTACATGACCTACAATAGGTTTGATGAAGCGTTATTTGAATATAATAAGGCAACAGGCCTATCTCCTGAAAATCTTGATGCTAGAATTAAAATCGCCAAGGTCTATGCTAAAAAAGGATTCGTATCTAAAGCATATGACGAACTTCGTGTTCTAAAAAATGAGAATCCATCTTTTACACCTGCTCGAATAGCTCTTGGTGTACTACATTACGGGAATGGAAAAGTACTTGAGGCTCAGAGTGAATGGGAGCGAGTTCTTGTAAAAGAGCCGGGTAACGAAGAGGCTAAAATGTATCTTAATCTGTCTAAGACCGCCACCGAAACGAAGTTAAAGTAATTGTCAGAATATTTTTAAGCAAAAAAAA
>JAGLCH010000313.1 GCA_023146355.1 Bacteriovoracaceae bacterium
CGCAACAATCTGTTATAAATTAGGTATAACTAAAAGATTAAGCAATTAGGGAGCGATCATGATGCAGAAATCAAAAAAAGTAGTTGGAGCATTATCACTTTTATTGATGCTGGGTGCAGGTAGTTCTCAAGCTGGAAATATTGTTGACCTCGCCTCTACAGATGGGTATCAGTTTCCCCAAGCAAGGCAATTTCCAGTTTTAGGTAAGGTTTATCGTCCTGGTTTAGATAGAGGTTGGCCCAAGGCGCCAGATTTTAATCGTGAAGTTGCACTAACTTTTGATGATGGGCCAGATGCCGATTTAACTCCGAAAGTTTTAGATGTTTTAAAAAAATATAACGTGAAGGGGACCTTTTTTATTCTGACTTCGAAGATAAATGCTGAAACTAGGCCTGTAATTAAGCGACTTCTAGAAGAAGGGCACATTTTGGCGTCACACGGAGCTAAGCATTACAACTCAAATAGTATTTCTGAGGCCAAGTATAAAAAAAACCTGAAAGATTCAATCAATACAATCGAGGATCTAACAGATGAGATGGGATACGATCAAAAAGAAATGTACTATCGGTTCCCGTATGGTGCATTTGCTAAAGGTCTTAAGACAAAGTATCACCACCTTAATACTATGAAAGTTGTTTCAGATGAAGTGTATGGTGAAAATTGTATCAATTACGCGATGTGGGATATTGATACGATCGACTGGGTTGAGGATATGACTCCACAGAAAATTGCACAAAATATTAAGGCATCTATTGAGGGCGGTACTTACTATGTACATGCTAAAAGAGATGGTGAGTGGGTTTCTACGCCAAAAACAATGACATCTCCAAAGGGTGGTGGTGTTGTTCTCCTTCACGATGTGAAATCGAAGGATATCAAAGCGCTTGATATATTCCTAAAATACGCACAGGAAAATTCAGTAGAGGTCGTGCCACTTAGTAATATTGATACTTACAGATTTGATTCAAAAGTTTGTCAGCGAAAATAAGGAAACAATCAAGAGACCCACTAGTTGCGGGTCTCATTTTTTTTAGTCTATATGCCCACGTCCGAAGATGTGGGCAAAAATAGGCCTCTTTTTTAATTACTCGAAGGATTATAGATTCTTTAGTACTTCAATCGTTTGGTTTGCGATCTCAAGCTCTTCATTCGTTGGGATAACAAAAATCTTAACTCGTGAACTTTCACTAGAAACTTCAATGTTATTCGTTTTTCTGCCTTCATTCTTTGACTCATCAATTTCAATTCCAAGTCCAGACATATCAGAACAAACCATCTTGCGAACAATATCAGAGTTTTCTCCAACACCAGCTGTAAATACAATTGCATCAACAGTTCCAAGAGCAGCAAAGTATGAACCAACAGCTTTCTTGATGCTGTAAGCATAGATTTCCATGGCCTCAGTACAAACAGCGTCACCAGCGATGAACTTATCTTCGATATCACGAAGGTCACTGTTTCCAGTTAGTCCGTACATTCCAGACTCTTTGTTAAGAATTTGGTCAACTTCATCAATCGTTAGGTCTTTGTTCTTACATAGGAAGTATGGGATTGCAGGATCGATGTCACCACAGCGTGTTCCCATGACGAGACCAGCAAGAGGAGTCATACCCATTGTTGTATCAATTGATTTTCCACCTTTAACAGCAGCGATTGAAGCGCCGTTACCGATATGAACAGTGATCACATTTACATCTTTTTGTTCTTTTCCAAGCATAGTTGCTGCTTCTCTAGAAACAAATAGGTGACTAGTTCCATGGAAGCCATATCTTCTGATGTGGTCCTCTTCGTAGAATTTTGCAGGAATTGCATACTTATATGCTTTTGCAGGCATTGATTGGTGGAATGCTGTATCGAAAACACCAACGTGTTTCGCCTTTGGAAAAATTGAAGCTGCTACTTCAATTCCTGTGATATTCGCAGGGTTATGAAGTGGAGCAAGTGGAATACATTTCTTCATTGTACTTAATACAGCGTCGTCAATTAGAATCGAGTGATTGAACTCTTCTCCACCATGAACTGTTCTATGTCCACAAGCTTCGATTTCGTTCGCATCTTTGATAACTCCCATCTTCTCGTCTTGTAATAATTCTGAAACCCTTACAAGTGCTGTTTCGTGGTTTGGAAAAGGACGCTCTTCTTCATACTTTTCTGTTGTTTTATACTTAAGCTTTCCAACTGATTGGCCAATTCTCTCAACGAGACCTTCAGCTAGTACATGGTTATCTGCCATGTTGATTAGTTGGTACTTTAGTGACGAACTGCCGGCGTTTAGTACAAGAACTTTCATTTTAATTCTCCTAGATCTATATATTATTTTTCAAATTGTCTTGATTGAATTGCTGTGATGAAAACAGTGTTGATAATATCAAGCACTGAGCATCCACGACTTAAATCATTGACTGCACCATTTAATCCTTGAAGCATTGGGCCTATGGCCTCTGCTCCTGACTCTCGCTGTACTGCTTTGTAGCAGGTATTACCAGTGTTGAGGTCGGGGAAAATATGAATTCTTGCATGCCCTGCAACTTTTGATTCGGGCATTTTCTTCTTTGCAATTTCTTCATTTATAGAGGCGTCATATTGAATCGGTCCTTCAAAATCAAACTCAGAATTTTGCTCCCTCGCAATTTTAGTTGCCTCGGTAACAAGCTCAACATCTGGGCCTGCACCAGAGGTTCCAGTTGAATAGGAATGAAATGCAACCTTCGTAGGTATTCCAAATGCCTTTGCTGTTTCAGCAGAAGAAATAGCAATTGCAGCAAGTTGCTCTGCGTTTGGATTGGGGTTAACGGCGCAATCTCCAAAGAGACTAACACGCCCATCTAGGCACATAAAAAATACAGAAGACACTACAGGGATCCCCACCTGTGTCTTTAAAATTTGAAAAGCAGGGCGGATAGTATCACCTGTTGAGTGAGCTGCACCGGATACCATTCCATCTGCATCTCCCTTTTTTACCATCATCGTTCCGTAGAACGAAACATCTTTCATGGCCTTCTTTGCTTTCTCTTCCGTCATTCCCTTATGCTTTCTAAGCTCAAGTAGCTCAGCGGCGTACTCATCAAGCTTTGGAGAGTTTGCTGGATCCATTAGGTTCGCTTTTGAAATATCGAGTTTTAGTTCTGCTGATCGTTTGTTCATCTGCTCGATGTTTCCAAGAACGGTAACATCTACAATTCCTCTTTGGAGTAAATTTGCAGTTGCTTCTAGAACTCTATCGTCTTCACCCTCAGGTAGAACAATATGCTTTTTCACTTCCTGTACTTTCTTAAGCATGTTGTACTCGAACATCTTATAAGTCATGCCGCCACTTGGTGCCTGCTCGATTGAGCTGTGAAGTGAGTGAGTATTAATTGAATTTTTAAAATGAGTGATATCAATTGAGTCAAGAGTTGAAACTCCTGAGTTTTCTGTAATTAGAGCAACATAAGGTGCTTCAATACTCAAGGTTTGCTTTTCATCTGCCATGTTTAAAACAGCGCCAATCATTGGTATATTGGCATTTTTAAATGCGTTAAATCCGAGAGTTGCGCTGATGTTTGCCTGATCATCTTCTTTTCCCTTTCCAGAGGCAACAAAGAGAACAGGAGTGCCAAGATTCTTGGCAAGTTTGATATTGAGATCGAGTTCAAAGCTTGTATTGAGTCCGTGGTATCCGGTTCCCTCACAAACAATAAAATCATATTTATCATAGAGTGCCATGTATTTATTGACGACTACTTCAAGAAGCTCACTTTCCTGGCCTTTGGCCATGAGCATATCTGCTTCACTTTTGGTATAGGCGTAGCTTTCTTCGTAGACCCAGTCTGATCCGAAGTGAGATTGAATTGTTGACACATTTTGTTTGTTTTTGTCGTTATCGCTGATAACTGGTCTAAAGAGAGCTGTTCGCTTATTAAACCCATTCATCATCTCAATAAGACCTAAAGTGACGAGAGATTTTCCAGCGAGAGCTTCCGCGGAACCTACATAGATTGATTTGCTCATGGTTTTCCTTCTATATTGGTAAAAAATAATCGATTTATGTCCTTATATTTACACCCGTTTAGGCTTTGGTACAAGATAATTGTTCCCGTATGCTATACGTTTGGTCAATAAAAAAAGACGTTAGTAAAATGCTTTAATTTTGATATCTTTAGTCACATTAACGCGACATGCAAGCCTCAATTTTGCCCCGGGTGGAATCGCAATATTTCCTTGTTTGACCAACCCCTCAATTGTGATGTTTTCAATTATTCCTGGAGCTGGGATATCATCTCCCCCCTCAATAATTAATGTGCGACATGCTCCACAGCTTCCAGCTCGGCATCCATGGGGATAAATATGACCCGCATCTAAAATAGCATCCAGTAATGCTTCCCCCTCACTACACTCAATAGTGTGTGCTCCCTCTTTACTTTCTAAAATGATTCTTGGCATGATGGCCCCTTAATTGAGTTTCTGCGGTTACACTTCTCGGCATTTTAGAAAATTTGTCAAATTATTTGAGACTGTGTAGTGTCACTCTTGAATTGATTGAAATTACACCTACTTTGGGGCCCAATCTATTTTAAGCAGCTGATTGTACTATGGAAAAAATGAGCGAAAATACAATAATAAATAGTATTGAGATTTTAGATGCCGATGGCGTAGAGATCTCCCTTGAGGAGATTGAGAAGAGAGAGCATGCTGATCTTCTTCCTGTAGTTGTACCAAAAGATGCTCAGGCGTTAACAGTATATTCTCCTGGAAGCACTACCGATCCTCTTACTCAGTATATTCGTGAAATTAGTCTCTATAAGATGCTTACTCCCGAGGAGGAGAAATCACTAACAAGCAAGCTTGCAGAGACAGGTGATATTGAAGTTGCAAAAAAACTTGTTGTTGCCAACTTGAGATTAGTTGTGAAGATTGCAATGGAATATAAGTCTTCGTACCAAAATGTTCTTGACCTCGTTCAAGAGGGGAATATTGGTCTGATGAAGGCCGTCTCAAAGTATGACGGATCTAAGGGGGCCAAGCTATCCTACTACGCAAGTTGGTGGATTAAATCTTATATTCTCAAATTTATTCTTGATAACTTTCGGTTGGTAAAAATAGGAACTACGAACGAGCAGAAAAAACTTTTCTTCAATTTAATGAAAGAAAAGGACAGACTTGAACACATGGGAATTAAACCAGATGCCAAGCTCATTTCTGAAAATCTAGGTGTTTCTGAAAAATCTGTGACAATAATGGAGCATAGACTTTCTTCACAGGGGGGAGAGTTCAGTATTGATCGACCTTCATCAGATGACTCTGCCAGTACGTTTGCGGATACTCTAGATGACAAGTCTGAAGCTATTGATGATAGTCTAGGTAGAGATCAAGAAATAAATATTCTTAAAAGTCACATGGGTGATTTCCTCGATGGTTTAAAAGATCGTGATCGTGAAATATTTAAAAAGAGACTCTTAAGTGATGCACCTGAATCACTTCAAAGTATTGCCGATGGCTATGGGGTGTCAAGAGAGCGCATTCGCCAAATCGAAGAGCGTCTTGTTAAGAATCTCAAAAAGTTTATGAGCGAGTATTTCTAGATTGGTTGTTCAGTTTAGGATATCTGATTGATTTTGCAGAGTGGGACTATGGTCCTGTGATAATCGACTTCTTGAGAAGACTGATGAAGTCTGTTCTATCAATTTCAATTGCTCCCACTGCTTCGGTTGTAGGGGTTACCATTTGAGTATCAAGCCATGAGGCACCATTTTTCTGAATATAATCTATAAGCGATACGAGACAGACTTTACTTGCATTCGGTTCACTGTAAAACATCGACTCACCAGCAAAATAGGTATCAATATGTACGCCGTATATACCACCAACTAGTTTGCCGTCTAAGTAGGCGCCCACACAGAAGCAGTGACCAGAATTATTAAGCTCAATATACCCATTTTTCATTTGGTTCGTGATCCAAGTATCTGTTTGGTCCACTCTGTTATCGGCATTTTGGCAGCAAGTAATTATCTCTTCAAAATCAGAATTAAATTTTATTTCAAATAGTGATTTTTTTATAACTTTTTTGAGTGATCTACCTACGTGAAGATTTTCAACAAATAACACTCCTCTTGGGTTTGGTGAGAACCAAGTGAGTGGGTAATTTGAGGAGATAGGCCAGGGGAAGATACCGTTTCTATAGGCCTCTAAAAGTGTTTCAGCATTGAGTTCTCCTCCAATTGCCACAAGGCCTTCATCCGTTGCTTCGTCCACTGGTGGGAAAATTATTGGCATTGCATCAAGATCATTGATCATATGATTATACCGTGTACAACTTTATTCTGTAGGATTTCATCTTTGTACAGGGTATGAAATGAATCTGATTTTTCGATAAAGTTTTTAAGGACAGAATAGGAAAAGTTGAGGATCTCATTATTGAGGTCAGAATAGACGCCTGCAATATGTGAAGTTGTGATTAAATTGTTAAGTTGAAACTGTTCAAAGTTTACTGGCTCATCCTCAAATACATCTAAGTAAGCGAAAGACTCTTTATTCATTTTTAAAAATGTTATCAAGCAGCTCTGATCAATGAGTTTTCCTCTCGCGCCGTTAATTATGAGGACATCTTTTTTTAATTTGCCAATTTTCTCACGATCAAGAAAACAATGACTCGTTTGATTTAGGCCGGTTGCAAAAATCACAGCATCTGCTTCTGAAAGCTTTAATGTATTGGCATTTTTATATGGGTCATAGGAAAATACTTCTTTGACGATTGGGCCAAGTGATTGTTGTATTTGTTGTCCAATATGGCCGACACCAATAAGTTGAACTTTAAGCTTACTCAAATCTTTTCTCACCCACGTTCTCTTTTTCGACCATTTTTTTTGGTTGGGAATTTGAACATAGTGTCCTAGGAGTGCACTTAGGGAGTAGCTCGCAACAGCATTTGCGCGAACAGTATGGCCAATAACGATAGGTGCATTTGTATTTGATAGATCTGCAAGTGAAAAGTTATCATAGCCAGAATTAGGGTGAATGATAAGCTTCACCTTACTTAAATCATAATCAGTAAGTGATGTATGAGTGTTAGTAATTAGAACATTAGCATCGCCTGGAGTTTCAAGGTATTCTACATCTAGAGTTTTGAGAAGCACTGCCTCTCTTTCTCTAAAATCATCTCCTTGATAGGGAGATATTGCGGTGCGAAATACTTTTAGTTTTTCCATCTTTGTCCTTGTAATCAGCATTAATAAAGTATAATATTTTTGCCATATTTTCAATGCTGCACAGAGGTTTCATAACATGAATGATAAACTGATACATATAAAGTCTGAACGCGAAATTGAGCTAATGAGGAAGTCCTGCAAGCTTGCTGCGAACACTCTAAAATTCATCGAGCCGCATGTTAGGCCAGGCATTTCAACAGAAGAGCTAAATACACTTTGTCATAAATATATTCTTGATCACGATGCATATCCATCACCCCTTAATTACCATGGTTTTCCAAAGTCGATCTGTACTTCTGTAAATGAAGTTATTTGCCATGGCATTCCTTCAAAGAAGGTCGTTCTTAAGGATGGGGATATCGTAAATATTGATGTTACCGTATTTCTTAATAAGTTTCATGGGGACACTAATAGGACATTTTATGTTGGTGAGGTTGCTCCCGAGATTCAAACTCTGGTTGAGATTACTCACAAATGCCTTTACCTTGGTATTGAGCAGGTTCGTCCTGGTGCCAAAACTGGAGATATTGGTCAGGTTATTGAAGACTATGCTCATGATCATGATTACTCCGTGGTTGAAGAATATTGTGGACATGGCATTGGAAGAAATTTTCACGAGGAGCCTCAGATTGTTCACTTCGGCCCAGCTGGAGTTGGCCCGGAGATGAGAGCTGGTATGACTTTTACGATTGAGCCTATGGTAAACCTCGGAAAGCGACATAATCGTGTACTAAAAGACAAGTGGACAGTTGTGACTAAAGATAAAAAGCAGTCGGCCCAATTTGAGCACACACTTCTTGTTACTGAAAGTGGAGTGGAGATTTTAACCCTCCCTGATACTCCATTTGAAAGACAATTTGAGAGCGAGCTAATATAGCTCGCTTATAAGCTAAAACATGTTTCTTGTTTATATATCTTCTTTATTGTTTCACCACAAAACTGTCCAATTGACTGGATTATCTCTTTTTTTT
>JAGLCH010000314.1 GCA_023146355.1 Bacteriovoracaceae bacterium
TATTAACTTTCACTGGAGAATAAAATGGAAGACAACTCACCACAAATTACAGCAACAATTCTAAAAGAAATTTCATTCACAAAATTTGGCGGAAAAGACCACGGTCGATTCAAAATCAGCTACGAGAGAATGCAGCAAATTTCAGGACTAAGTATTCTAACTCAAACATTTTTAGAAGATCTTGAATATCATTGTTCTTTAGAAATGATGACTATCATCAATCTAGGAAATGAATTTGCTGTCCTTGATGTCCGATCGCGCCCAAACCATACCACCTAAATCGCGCCAAACCATACCACTCGTGATTTAACGCCATAGTCCTTTTACAGATGTAAGATCCTCCAAAAATGGAGAAATTACATGGCAAATACAAGGACATCTATGGTGGTACAACAGGAAATTCAACGCCTTAAAGGGCTAAAGCACTCTCAACGTAAGGTCTCACTACTATTAGGGATTAATCGCGAAACTGTTCGCTCATACTGGCATCAGCAATCAGTCATAGATCCAGCAAAGTCGCCGGCCTGGACGGCCGAAATCGACTGGGGGTATGTTCAAGAAGAGATTAAAAACAAAGTTCCAATTAAGATCCTCTATCTCGAACTTAGTGAAACCACTGAACTCCCAACTTACTCATCATTTTGCAGACAGTGCTCTAAATTTGTCGAATTAAGGAAAGAAGCAAAAACTAATATCACTTCTCACATAGTCAGGCGTCCTGGCGAAAGCGTTGAGACCGACTACTCGGGTGGAAGCATCGACATATATAGCGTCTCTACTGGAGAGATCATCTCTACAGAGCTGTTTGTTGGAACAATGTCTAATAGCTCTAAAATATATGCTGAGTTCTCAATGTCTCAAAAGCTCGAAGATTGGATTGAGTCGCACAACCGGATGTATAAGTATTATGGTGGAGTTCCAAAATATGAAATCACTGACAATTTAAAGTCCGCCGTAAATAAGACGGACCGATATGACCCAGAGATCAACCGTACCTTTTACGATATGGCACGACACTATGGACTTGCAATAGACCCCGCTGATGCAAGATGCCCTAAGCATAAGCCAAATGTCGAAAAGTCTGTCGATATTATACAGGCTGATTTCTTTCCGCGGGTTCGCAACAGGACATTCACATCACTGCGAGAACTCAATAAGTGCCTGTGGGATTACCTAGAAATTAAAAACGCCGAGACGATGAAGGAGAAGGGCGAGTCTAGAAATTTCTTTTTTGAAAAAGAAAAGCCATTACTATCGGCACTTCCCGAAAACCCATATGAGATTTGTTACTGGAAAAAAGCAAAGATCCACCCTGACTGTTGTTTTCAATTTAAGAAGAACTTCTATTCTGTTCCTTACCGCTATGCAAGCAGTGAGGTCGAACTCAAATATAACTCCAGAGTCGTTTATGTTTACTGTGATCTGGAACTAATCAAATGCCACAGTATTTCGAAGGGGCAGGGCCACTTTGTTGTCGATGAAAAGGATTACCCCGAGAAGGCAATGATTGATACCAATATCCACCTTCAGTATGCGCAGAAATCTGCGGCGAAAATTGGAGAGAACACACTCGCCTTGGTTGAAAAGCTAATCAAGATGCCACGGTTCCCACTAAAGAACCTTCGGAAAGTTCAAGCAGTTGTCGGACTGAGAAAGCAATATTCTGCAGAAGCAATGGAGTCTGCAGCGATGAGTGCTCTTGAACTCAACAAACACTCATATAACTTTATTAAATCATGTGCGAAAAACTATAGGCCACCGGTCGCAGAAACAACACTTAAAGCTCCTCAGAGGAGTTTAGAACTAATTTGCTTACAAGGAGGAAAACGATGAGCAACTATTTAGAAATGATGGGAGAGCTTAAACTGAGCGGAATGAGGGAATCAATTGGATATCGAATTGAAGAAGCTCTTGAGAACAATTTAGATTTTGGTGAGTTCATTTCATTACTTTTGTTAGATGAAAAGGACTACAGAAGAAACAGAAAAGCGGAGTTACTCAGAAGAAAGGCTAAATTTAACGACTGTGTCGCACTGGAGGAATTTGACGCTCAAGTGAAGCGCGGAGTAAGCAAAGCAATGGTTAAGAGACTCGCATCACTTCAGTTTGTTGACCAGAACGAGAATATTATTTTTATTGGTGGGACGGGAGCTGGCAAAAGTTATTTAGCTCAAGCAATTGGTCAAAGGTGCTGTATGAATGGGATAGAGTCCCTCTATCTGCCTGTTAATAAACTTTTCATGCAAGTCAAAGAGGCGGAGGCAGCAGGTACTTACTTAAAACTTTTGGAGAGGTTTAAAAAAGCGAAAGTCATTATCCTTGATGATTTTGGACTTAGAAACTATTCCCATCAAGAGGCTTCTGTTCTCTACGATATTTTAGAGGATAGATACAGTAGAGGATCAGTAGTCATAACATCACAAGTGAAGCCAGCAGGCTGGAAAACGCTCTTTGAAGACGAGGTGATTGCTGAAGCAATAGTTGATCGAATTGAATCCTGTTCACACACAATTGATGTTAGAGGAAGCTCATACAGAAAGACGCATCGGCCAAAAGAAAAGATTGAATGTAAGAATTAGGTAAGATATATTTTTTGAAAGGACTATGGCCGGTATGCTTTACGCGCGATTATCCCGGTATGGTTTGAACGCGATCAGACAGACTACCAACACGAAAGAAGCAATCACTATATGAATTTTTATTAGAGCTGCAAGAAAAGAGAGGACACAAGTCAGAATATGTTTTTCTAAATCAGTGGGATAAATT
>JAGLCH010000315.1 GCA_023146355.1 Bacteriovoracaceae bacterium
GAGTCAGCTTCTTCATTTATTCTCACCTTTATTAAGTTTTATTTCCCATGAGTTTTAGCTCAGTCTCCCGATCAGTTCGTATTAATCGGGAGAATAAATGTCTGAATTGAGAAAGTTTGTAGCACCAGAAATTATGTTTGGTGGCGGTGCAAGAAAGCTTGTTCCTCAATATGCAAAAAATCTAGGTGTTCGCCGACCCATGCTAGTTACAGATCAAGGCGTGATAGATGCAGGTTGGGCAAAAGAGATCGAAGATCTTTTGCGAAATGAGGGCATTGAAGTTTTTATTTATAGTAATGTAACTCCGAATCCCAGGGCAGAAGAAGTGATGATCGGTGCTGATCATTATCGCGAGCAAAAATGTGATGGCATTATTGCTATCGGTGGTGGAAGTCCTATGGACTGCGCCAAGGGTATCGGAATTGTGGTTTCTAATAACCAATATATTACTGACTTTGAAGGAGTTGATACTGTTAGTTGCGCTGTACCTCCTCTCATCTTTGTTCCATCGACAGCAGGGACCTCAGCAGATGTATCACAGTTTGCCATTATTTCAGATCGTGCCAATAAAGTGAAAATAGCAATCGTAAGCAAAAAAATTGTTCCCGATGTTGCTCTGATAGACCCCGACCTTACCGTTACAATGGATACTTATCTCACTGCCTGTACTGGTATGGATGCAATGGTACATGCTATTGAAGCTTATGTTTCAAATGCCAGTTCACCCATGACTGATCTTCACGCACTAAAAGGAATTGAACTCGTTCACGGAAATCTTCTCAAAGTCCTTGCGAAACCTCATGACTTAAAACTGAGAGAGCAGATGATGCTTGGGAGTATGGAGGCGGGCCTTGCATTTTCAAATGCAATTCTAGGAGCTGTCCATGCAATGGCACATAGTTTGGGGGGGCTTTTGGATCTACCCCATGGGGAGGCAAACTCAATATTGTTAGAACATGTTGTTAACTACAATTATAGTGAGTCACCTGAACGCTTTGGCGAAATTGCAAAAATATTTGGAATTAAAATACAGGGAATGAACTTGGAACAGAAAAAAGTGGCACTCGTTCAGGCAATTATTGATTTCAGAACAGCAGCGGGTATCACAAACCGATTGCGGGATGTTGGTGTTAAGTCCACTGACCTTCGACAATTGGCAAAAAATGCTGTTAAAGACGCATGTATGGTAACAAATCCCCGTGAAGCAGATGAGGACGATGTGGTGGCAATCTATGAAGAAGCGTCATAACGAAATTAGAAATAAATTAATTGGGCTTGGTGAGGACTCCGTCAGAAAGAGTTACTATCCAGAGTTACAGCGAAAGTATGCAGAGATTGAAGACTCAAAGGCTAAACTTCTCGATGGGTTTAATGAGAAACGAGATTTTATGCGAAATATTCTTCATGAATTACGAACACCTATCCATGGAGTAAATAGTCTTATTCACCTTTTAGAGTCCACTGAACTAGATACAAAGCAATTAAAAATTGTTGAGAATATGGTAGTATCTTTAAGCCGCTTAGAAAACTTAGTTGGAGAAATTCAAGACCATGCTAATAGTGGAGTCTTTGGCACTGACTCCTATAGGCCTGTAAATATCAATGACCTCCTTGAAAATATTGTTTCGCCAATTTTGTCTAGGAATTGTGTTAAGTTTCACTCCTTTGATCAAGGAGAAAAAATTGAGGGACAAATCGTTGCCAAGCACCTGGAGCTTTCAGCTGCTCTTAAGAATCTGTCTGAGTATGGAAGCGTCTATGCTCAGAATTTCGATATTGCATTTACTGTTTTGAAGTTAGGTGAAGATGATAATGAAGTAGAGTTGAAGTTCGATTTATCAATTGATGGACTGTTTGCTGACCCTGCCAAAATTAACCGTTTCTACTCACAAATACGGTCCAATTGTCACTTAGGAAGCTCTCATCAAAAAGCTGAAAACCCAGTTCTTGCATTTGGTGGAATTTTTCAAGTCTTTGTTGGCCAGAAAGGAACGTCTTATCAGTATGTAGCAAAATTTGAGCGCTATACACCTGCAGTTTCTTCGAAGAGTATCGTCTCCGTTAAGTGCCCTAAAAGAATTCTAGTCGTAGAAGATAATGAAATGAATCGCAATACTATGGAATTGTTACTTGAAGACTGTGACTGTCTTGTTGATATGGTCGAAAATGGAAAAGAGGGGGTTGAGGCATTTATTAACTCTAGCTATTCTCTTATCTTTATGGACATAAAAATGCCTGTAATGAATGGAGAGGAAGCGATCACTGCAATTCGGAGGTATGAATCTGAATCTGAATCTGAAGCTCATACTCCTATTATCGCGATGACTGCATATGCTATGAGTGGTGACAGAGATAGATTTCTTGCGATTGGAGCTGATGAGTATTTGTCGAAGCCATTTGATTATGATGCTTTGGAGGAATTGATTAATAGATATGTATCGAG
>JAGLCH010000316.1 GCA_023146355.1 Bacteriovoracaceae bacterium
ACTGCTACAATCAGTTCGGATATCCCATGCTTCTTCCATCTCGATATCCATCCCAGAGTTACCAGGATTATTAGTGGCATAGGTTGGGTTCGTAATAATCTGAGATATATTTTTAAGGCCCCACAATTTTGAAAACTGAGGATCATCAGGTATTGCAAACGACTTATAAATATAGTTGGGCTGAACATATTCAATACTGCTATCTTTAGAAAGTTTGTCCATCTCTTTTTGTAAAGAGGTTCCTTTTTTAAGCTTAATCTTCACCAATTCTTTCCCACTTGAAAGTGCTCGAAATGCTGTAACTGTGGACTTATTAGTCATTGTTGCTTTATTCACAAAAGCTTTTTTTACATTGAGAGGTGTTGTTTTTTTAAATTTTACTAAAAGCTCCCCAGGCATGTAATCACAGAACGCCGGGAGTGAAAATAGAGCTACAATTAATGTCAAAATAGATTTGTTCAAAACGTTACTCCACGTTCATAGAGACTTCGGCCGAAGTATCAGAACCAATCAAGTTAGTTAATGAATAGGCCTTTATTTTAAAGTACCAGATCCCTTTTTTATAAATGGTAATTACTTTTTCGGTAGGAGCACTTGCCCCACTAATATAAGGGACATTAATACTTGTAACAGTATCGATATTAAAATTTTGTGTCATGGAGTAATATACTCGGTAACCACCACCGGCCTTATTCACCGCCGTCGCAGGAGATTTGGCCCATGTGAGTTTTATCGTTCTGGCCTTTGCAACGGTGAAAGAGTTAGTTCTTTCGGTAATTGTTTTAAATGGTCCACTCGTGGGAACGTACTGGTCCCTTATTGTTCCTGCAATTTTAAATTTATAGGTAGCACCTGGAGCTAGATCACTGGCCGGTATAATTGTAAACGTTCGCGCGCCACTACTAGGGATAGGAGAACTGGCCATTTTAACGCAAGTTGAAAAACTGTCACTCGTTACTTGAAGCGCACCACTGCACTCAGTATTTTCGGTATTTGTATCTATGGAGCCCGCATCCATGGGTTCCGAAAATGTTACATTTATCGAGCTTGAGGGAACAACTTCATTAGCATCATCTGTAGGTGATACCGATTGAATTGTAGGCATATCATTATCTCCTGAAACACCAAAACCAAAGACATGAGAATAAGCACTCTTAATGGCCTTCCCCGCAATCGATTTAATAAGAGCAGAGGTACGCAACTTATAGGTTTGCCCAGCGACTAAAACAGATGTTGGAGTTAGTATTGCTGTGTTATTTCCAAATGCATTTATTGTCGGAAGGATATGAATGCAGCTTGCGAAGTTATTATTTGAAACTTGAACAGAGCCCATACACTGAGCGGTATTTGAGTTTACAGTCAAAGTAGAAAAATCTATGGGTTCGGAAAATGAAAGTGAGATCGTCGCTTCAGATGCAATACTTACTGCCCCATCGGCCGGAGATGTAGAAAGAACCGTGAATGGAATGAAATTTACGCTACTCGCGCTTAAGACATTGTCACCATCGCCTTTAATACAGGCAGTGGAAAACCATAAGAAAAGAAGAATAAATAATGGTTTTTGAACTTGTTTCAAGACCCCTCCGGACATACTACCACTCCTTATTGTACCAATTATAAGGTTTAATAATGAGCTGGAATTATATGCCTGAAAATTTAAGAAATGCCCTTAAGTGTCTGATTTTTTGTTGGCCAGATAGTCTTTATAGCGGGGAACATCCTCGACATAGCCCTTTCGACTATCCATTACTTGGGCCACCATAGTGTGGAAGATCAGCTCAAGTTTATCCATCACGCCTTTTCCCTCCAATTTTCCTAGAGCGCGAGCAATGGCCTCAAATGTACAGAGAGATTGTTCATTGGGACCTCTTCTCAGAATATAATCACTTGGACGAGTAGAGGTTAGTCGAACAGATTGAATTCCCTGTAAAACTTTTTCTCGTCTTTTAAACTTCTTTGCCTGCCGCCAACTTCCATCAGGCACTATAAGCTGAACAGGTCGGTCTAGTGAATTAACAAATTCACTATCCAGTTCAACGGCATTCTCATCGGGAAAAAGATAGAGCGGTATACGATCTTCATCAATTAAATTCTCAAGATCAAGAGGCTCTCCTACTCTGCCACGAACATATAGCTCGGAGTTTGGAAGAACAGTGCGAGCAAGTTGTGCTGTATTAGTTGTAAGGTTGAGCTCACGAACATGAACGATCATTGAAACCTTTGTCTTTGTTTCAATATGTTTTATCACGGCACAAAAGCAGTACATCTTTTTTAGGCGACAAACAGGACAGCGTTTTTCCTCATCATTTGACTTCATTTAGAAGGCCCCAATTAACTTACTTTTACGCGCCTCTTTGAGCTTGAGATCAATAAGCTTTTGGTCGGAGATCTGTTCATTCTTAAGGTTTTGAATTTGTTCTATCATATCATCTCTTTCAAATTCACTTAAGTTCTTACCAAATTTAAGATCATCATAAAACTCATCGATCTGTTCCTTTCGATCTTCGATCTCTGTTTCAAGTCGAAAAATATCACGACCTAAGCGGTAGCGAGAACGAAATCGCTTATCCTCCTGTTTAGGGCAAACAAATCGATAGGGCTCACCCAGTCGTCCTACTCTGAAAGCATTTTTGGATGCACAGTAGCTTTTAAGCCCTTCAATACGCCCGTAGTTGTAGTCCGATTTATTCCCTCTGCCTGTGCACAGGCCCTGCTGAACAAAATAGTGAACTGCCGGAAATCCCTTAC
>JAGLCH010000317.1 GCA_023146355.1 Bacteriovoracaceae bacterium
GGAGGCTTACGTGAAAGCATTTAAAAAATTATCCCTTACACTTAGATTACTTCTTACCGTGGTTTTAGTTTCAACAGTTATTTCTGTTGTGTTGGGAGTTGTATTGATCCAACGCAGTTCTAGTGAATCAAAAGTAGCGATGAATTTAAAGGTTGAAAGTATTGCTAATTTTATAAGTGGCTCCGCTTCTCAGTATATATGGGACGTGGACTATGGGCCTCTTAACTCCATAATTAAAGAGGCAAAGAAAAGTAAGGAGATCGTTTATGTCCAGTTCTTTCTTAAGGATAAGACTCCGCTAACTAAGCAGCTCTCTTCTGAGGAAGCATTAAGAAAAAATACTTCGGTGAAGTTTCTTGAACTTGATATTACTAAAGCTAGTGATGATAATCAGACTGAAGTTTTAGGGTTTCTACGGATCGGTTATAGTGAAGAATTTATCAATGAACAAATTAAAGACTCTATTATGTTTGGATCTATATTTGTGATTTTCGCGCAATTGCTTTTGGCACTTTTTCTCTATTTTGTTGTGAAGGGTATTACTGATGTCTTAAATAAAATCACAAAAGATATTGCAAGAGCTACGAATGAAACGGTATCCGCTTCAGAAGAGCTGGCAACAGCATCAACGGAGCTTTCATCTGGATCAACGGAACAGGCGGCCTCTATCGTTGAGACAACATCTTCTCTCGAGGAAATTTCGGGTATGGTTGAGAATAATGTTTCCAATTCAGAACAAGCTGTAATGCTTTCAGATACTGTTCTAAGTAAGTCTAAGGAAGCAAATCAATCGATGGAGCAGCTTGAAAACTCAATGAGTGAGATTCTAGACAGTAATGGAAGTATAGAAGAACTTGTTAAGGTGATCGGAAATATTGGGGAAAAGACAATGGTGATGGATGAGATAGTTTTTCAGACAAAGCTTTTATCTTTTAATGCATCAGTTGAGGCAGAGCGAGCGGGGGAGCATGGTCGGGGATTCTCCGTTGTTGCTCAGGAAGTCGGAAATCTAGCTCAAATGTCTGGACATGCAGCTCAAGAGATTGCCGTTATTGTGAAGGAAAGTATAGGCACAGCTAAAGGGATTACTGCAGAAAATAAAAAACGTGTTGAGCAGGGAAATAGCTTTGTTGTCAATACAGGTAAAGCGCTAAAAGAAATTATGGAATCATCTACCTCAGTTGCTCAAGGGTCTACTCAAGTACTTACTGCTTCAAAAGATCAAAGTCTTGGTATTAGGCAAATTGCAACTGCCATGAACCAGCTAGATAAGACAACTCAGGAGAATACGTTAACAGCTGAAAAAACTGCTGAGACCAGTCAAAGGCTCAATGGACAATCCATGACCCTACAAGATGCGGTGAGAGAACTGACAGAACTTGTAGAGGGACAAAAAGACAGCTATTAGAAGTTTGATCCCGACTTTCGACTCTTTGTGTTGGTTACGCACTTCTCAATTATTCTGTTTTGGAGATACATTTCACATAATGTTTTAAGGTAGTCTTCATTGTAGTTAAGGCCATGCACTTTTGACACCACAACCTGCTTGGGGAGACTCCCATGGGTGTGGTTGACTTTTGTGTTGTAGTTCTGATGAAGTGCACTAAGCTTTTCTTTTGAACTTTTGTCAAAAGTAATAGTTATACTATAACTTTTCGCAAAAGCGGAAAGACTAAATAGTGAAAATGTTAGTGCAATTAAAAAATGTGATTTCATCTCATACCTATATTAAATTTAGAGTGCCATTATTTCTTTTGTGATCGTGGAAAGTGTCTTCTTATTAATTGCTGAAATATCAAACTCCATAAAGCTTTCTTGATGATTAAGGTTATGCCCTAGCTTATTAAAGTATTTAAAACTCAGGTTCTTCTTCCACTTTGTATTGTTTAAAATTTGAATCGACCTAGGAAAATAAATAGGAGTCTGATTGTCCAATTCTCCATGGAGGAAAAGGATCTTTGATTTTATCTGGGAAATGATTCGGTAGGGGCTTGGATAGTTTATTTCCTGTAAGAGCCATCGCTTCATGTTTGGCCCATAGGCGTTGTAGTAGTTGGTGTAGTTCCCTGCACTCCATTCTGATTGTGAGAGCATTTTGTCTTTATTTAAATCAAAAAGAGGAATCAAGCTTTGTTTCTTCTTGTTGTTGCGTAATTCCCAGCGAGTAAGTTTTCCATTTTTGTTTTTGTCATAGCGGCTAAACTCGCGGTCGAGATTATAAACAGTTTTCTCTAATGCAGTTTGGTTGATCTTGTTATTGTAGCTTCCAAGTAGTGCCATTTTTTTTAATTTATCGTTTTGATAGGCCATCTGTAGTGCGATCCAAGTGCCTTGGCCGTGACCAAAAATAATCACTTCTGATTTTGGGAATACCTTTTTTATGTAAGACAAAACGGCCTTAGCGTCTTCTATAAAAAAAGTCATAAAATTGTTTTTATAATGAGCATTATTTAAACGTTTAAGTTTTACAGGGACACTAAATTTGAGAAGCTCCATTTCAAAGCTTCTTTTGTGATAGCGGACTGTTGCTATTTTAGACTTGTTTAGTGCGGTCGCGATATTTTTGAAAAGTTTTGATTTTCTTTCGTTCCAATCATTTTTTCCTGAGTCATGTATGAAAAGAACTATTTTTTTCGGCGACTTCGTAGGTGTTTGGATTAGGACGTTGATAGGGAGGCCATCGCTACTATTGATATAAATGGATTTCTTGTTTGTAGGGTATTTCTTGCCAAAAGATACGGATATGATTTTTCCTTCTTTTAATTTTAGAGATAGCGGGAGGATGGCACGATCAAAGTGAATGAAATAGTTTTCTAAATCTCCACTTTTGTAGACTTGTTTTACTTCAACAAATTTACCGAGGTCCTTGGAACTCACCTCCCAATTGTTTTTTAATTCACTTTGATTTAGTGTCTTCGCAGCACCTTTAAAGATAAGATTATGTGCTGCCTTGAAATCTTCTGCCGTTAAATAGCTGATAAAACGGTCTCCCTGGTTATCAAATAGAACAAGTTCTTTCTTTTCTGGAGTAGAGCAACCTATTTGAAATGTAAGTATGAGGAGAACTAGAAACGTGCTTAATACTTTCATCACTATTCCTTATTTTGT